>CAYYUT010000650.1:0-1972 GCA_964474935.1 uncultured Spirochaetales bacterium | reverse complement strand
ACTCGCAGCGCCCGCCCTTCACGTTGAACGAGAAGCGCCCCGGTCCGTATCCCCGCATCCGCGCTTCGGGCACCTTCGAGAAGAGCTGGCGGATGCCGTCGAACGCGCCGCTGTAGGTGGCCGGGTTCGAGCGGGGCGTGCGCCCGATCGGCGCCTGACTCACGTCGATCACCTTGTCGATCGCCGACACCCCGGCGAGCCGGTCGTACGCGCCCGGAAGCTCCATCGCCCCGTGTAGCTCGCGCGCGAGGGCCCGGTGGAGCGTGTCACCGATCAGTGTCGATTTGCCCGAGCCAGAGACCCCCGTCACTACCACCAGCCGTCCGAGTGGCAGCCGCAGCGTGACGTCCTTGAGGTTGTGCTCGCGACAGCCCGAGAGCACCAGCTCCTTGCCCTGGCCCTCGCGTCGCACGCCGGGTGTCGCGATGCGCCGCTTCCCGGAGAGGAAGGCGCCGGTGAGGGAATCGCGGTCCGCCATGATCTCGGCAGGCGTCCCCTCGGAGACGACGCGTCCGCCGTGGATGCCGGCGCCCGGACCCATGTCGATCACGTGGTCGGCGCGGCGGATGGTCTCCTCGTCGTGCTCGACCACGACCACGCTGTTGCCCTGATCGCGGAGCCGTTCGATGCTCGCGAGCAGGCGTTCGTGATCGCGCGGATGCAAGCCGATCGAGGGCTCGTCGAGGATGTAGAGCACCCCCATCAGGCTCGACCCCACCTGGGTCGCGAGACGGATTCGCTGGCCTTCGCCGCCCGAGAGCGTGCGGGTCGGACGCTCGAGCGTCAGATAGTCGAGCCCCACCTCGGACAGGAAGCGCAGACGCTCGCCGATCTCGTGGCGGATGCGATCGGCCACGGCGCGTTGGGTGCGGCCGAGCGCGAGGCCGTCGAGCCAGGCGCGCGCGGCCTCGATGTCGAGCCGGGCGACCTCGTCGATCGCGCGCTCGCCGAGACGGACGCTGCGCGCTTCGCGTCGCAGACGGCTGCCTTCGCAGTCGGGACACGGCCGGGGGCTGCGGTAGCGCTCGAGCGCGTCGCGCTCGGCCTCCGACGCGTCGCTCCGCCGCTCGAGCTCGCCGAGCACTCCGTCCCAACGCCGTGACACCCGTTGCTTGCGCCGGCGCCGGGTGAACTCGAACGCGATCCGCTCGTCGCCGCTTCCGTGCAGGATCGCCTTGCGCGCCCGGGCGGGGATCTTTCGCCAGGGGGTGTCGAGGTCGATCCCGAGGTGTGCGGCGAGCGCGGCGAGGAGCTCGGCGTAGTACCGGGTGGGGCGCTTGCGACCCCAGGGCTCGATGGCGCCTTCTGCCAGCGAGCGCTGCGGCTCCGGGATCACGCGATCCGGGTCCCACTCCGCGCGCACGCCCAGGCCCGAGCAGGCCGGACAGGCGCCGTGCGGGCTGTTGAACGAGAACGATCGAGGCGCGATCTCGGGGAACGAGACGCCGCAGTCGGGGCAGGCGTTGCGCTGCGAGAGCATCCACTCCGGGGCGCCATCGGGCGCGATCCGGGCCAGGCCGTCCGCGAGCCCGAGGGCGGTCTCGAGTGATTCGCACAGCCGGCCGCGCACGCTCGGCTTGACGGCGATCCGGTCGACCAGGAGATCGATGTCGTGACGGGCGCTGCGCGCGATCCGGATCTCGTCGGCCAGATCGTGGAGCTCGCCATCGATCCGCACGCGCACGAAGCCCTGCTTGCGGAACTGGTCGAGCTCTTTGCGGTACTCGCCCTTGCGACCCCGGACCACCGGCGCCATCACCGCCACGCGGGTGCCGGCCTCGAGGGCGAGCACCCGGTCGGCCATCTGGTCGACGCTCTGGCTCGAGATGGGCTGCCCGCACTCGAAGCAGTGCGGCGTCCCGGCGCGCGCGAACAAGAGCCGCAGGAAGTCGAAGATCTCGGTGGTGGTGCCGACGGTCGAACGCGGATTGCGGCTCGTGGTGCGCTGCGCGATCGAGATCGCCGGCGACAG
>CAYYUT010000649.1:0-1973 GCA_964474935.1 uncultured Spirochaetales bacterium | reverse complement strand
GGCGGTGGGCCACCCCCCCGAGCGAGCCCCCCGATGGCGACGGACGGATGTAGGCGTCGTCCGACTGCGCGAGCCGCTCCATCCGGGTCTTGTCGCCGAGGATGCTGCCGCCCGACACGCTGCTGCTCGGATCGACGGCAAGCACCGCCACCCGCATCTGCTGCGCGATCAGGTGGAGTCCGAGGGCTTCGATGAAGGTGCTCTTGCCGACGCCGGGCGTGCCGGTGATCCCCACCCGCAGGGCCCGCCCGGTGTCCGGGAGCAGGCGTTCGAGCACCGCCTGGCCGCGGGCCGCCCGCTCGGCACGGGTGCTCTCGAGCAGCGTGATGGTCTTGGCGATGGCGCGGCGGTCGCGTGCCCGCACGCCCTCGGCGAAGCGCCGCACGAGCTCGCCGTCGCCCGAACCCACTGCCTAGCCGCGGGCTCGGGCGCGGATCACCTGGAGGACCTCGCGCGCGGCCTTGGGAACCGGCGTCCCCGGTCCGAAGATCGCGGCAGCGCCCTTCTCGCGCAGGAACTCGTAGTCGCGCGGCGGGATGATCCCACCGACCACCACGGCCACGTCGTCGGCTCCCCGCTCCCGCAGGGCCTCGGCCAGTGCGGGCACCAGCGTGCGGTGCCCGGCGGCCTGGGTCGATACGCCGACCGCATGCACGTCGTTGTCGATCGCGTCCTGCGCCGCCTCCTCGGGCACCTGGAAGAGAGGCCCGACGTCGACGTCGAACCCCATGTCGGCGAAGGCCGTCGCGATCACCTTCATGCCGCGGTCGTGACCGTCCTGTCCGAGCTTCACGACCAGGATGCGGGGGCGACGTCCTTCTTCCTCGGCGAAGGCGTCGATCTCGCTGCGCACCGATTCGTATTCCTCGTCGCCCGCGTACACCGAGCCGTACACGCCCGAGACGGATCGGATCTCGGCCCGATGCCGGCCCCACGGACGCTCGAGCGCGTCCGAGATCTCTCCCACCGTCGCCCGCGCGCGGGCCGCGTCGACCGCCGCCTCGACCAGGTTCCCGTCGCCCGACTCGGCCACGGCCCCGAGCCGAGCGAGCGCCGCCTCCAACGCCGACGCGTCGCGCCGGGCCCGGATCTGCTCGAGCCGCGCGATCTGCGATTTGCGGACCGCGGTGTTGTCGATGTCGAGCACGTCGATCTCGGGCTCTTCGTCGGGCCGATACTTGTTCACGCCGACGATCACGTCGTCGCCCCGGTCGATCCGGGCCTGTCGCCGGGCCGCGCACTCCTCGATGCGGAGCTTCGGCATGCCCTGCTCGATCGCGCGGGTCATGCCGCCGAGCTCCTCCACCTCGCGGATGATGCGGCGCGCCTCGGCCGCCACGCTCGCGGTGAGCGACTCCATGAAATAGGAGCCGCCCCAGGGGTCGATGACGGCCGGGATCCCGGTCTCCTCGGCGATGATCAGCTGCGTGTTGCGTGCGATGCGCGCCGTGTGGTCGGTCGGAAGGCCCAACGCCTCGTCGAAGGCGTTGGTGTGGAGCGACTGGGTCCCGCCGAACACCGCCGCCATCCCCTCGATGGTGGTCCGGATCACGTTGTTCATCGCGTCCTGCTCGGTGAGGCTCGCGCCCGACGTCTGGCAGTGCGTCCGGAGCATGCTCGAGCGGGGGTCCCGGGGCGAGAACTGCTGCATCAGCTCCGCCCAGAGCAGGCGGGCGGCGCGCATCTACGCGATCTCGAAATAGAAGTTCATCCCGATTGCCCAGAAGAACGAGAGCCTCCCGGCGAAGGCGTCGATGTCGAGCCCCTTCGAGAGCGCCGCCCGTACGTACTCGAGGCCGTCGGCGAGGGTGAAGGCGAGCTCGAGCGTCGTCGTCGCGCCGGCCTCCTGCATGTGGTAGCCCGAGATCGAGATCGAGTTGAAGCGCGGCATGTGGCGGGCCGTGTACTCGATGATGTCCGCCACGATCCGCATCGAGGGCGCCGGGGGGTTGATGTAGGTGTTGCGGACCATG
>CAYYUT010000648.1:0-1976 GCA_964474935.1 uncultured Spirochaetales bacterium | reverse complement strand
CCGGCGACGTCGAGGAGGGGCTCGGGGCCGCGGCGGCGATCGGCGACGACAGGACCCAGGGCCGATCGGGTGGCGCGGTCCGCCCCGAATCGTTCACGCACGGTTCCTCGGAGCAACGCCGGCAGTGGCTGCGACGAGGGCTCGATGGGGGCGACCCGGAGCTCTGCGATCCGTTCGCCGGCCCGATGCTCCTCCAGTGAGGGCGCGGCCCGTTCGCACCGCCCGCCGCGACCGACCGCGATCCGAATCGCCTCCGCGGCCTCCACGGCGCCTGCTCGGCCTCCACGATCTGGGCGATGCGTGGCTCACTCGTCGTCGGGAATCGAGGCTCGTGGGTCGCTTTCGACGCCCGCGGTGCAGGGCGGCAGAGGCGCCACGCCGACGCCGCCTGGGCGTCGCCGCGGTCGTCTCCCGCCGTGATCGCCCCAGCCACGACCCCGACCAGCCGAACTCCGGCGGAATATCCACGCAGAAGTCACGAAAAGCCCTCGCCTCGGCAACACGAACGCATTTACGATGTCAGGCCGTGCGTCCCCACCGGTCCCCTGCAGCCCGACTGCGTGGGCCGCCGCCGAGCGGCAAGCGCGCCCGTCGCCCCGCGCGGGCGCTGCTGTTCCTGTTGGCGTTCCTGCACCTGGGGCCGGGTTGCGAGGAGGCGGCCGACTCTCCCGCCGGGGATATCCCCGCGTCCGTGGCGAGCCCCGTGGCCACCACGAGCGCGCCGGCCGCGTCGATCGTGCGCACGGGCTGGGAGATGCACGACGGACTCGAAGTCACTCCCTCGAATCCGAACGGCCTGCTCCAGTTCACCTGCAGCCCGAGCCGCCACGGCGACATCTGCGAGTACGACGTGGCGATGGTGCCAGCTGCCGACGATGCCCGCTGGAGACCCGCCCCCGACCCCGACATCATCGGCTTCGCAATCCGGTCGCGGGTGTGCGGCGCTCCCAGCACCTGCTTCGGCTACGGCGACTTCACCTACTTCCAGACCTTCGTGAACGTCCCCTCCGGCTTCGAGGTCGACACCTTCCAGATCACCTTCTCGGGGATGGACGACGGCTCGCGCGTGTCGATCTGCAACTCGCGCTTCCCGGGCTGCGAGATCGTGGCCGGGAGCTACGTCTTCCTCGGTGGCAGCGGCACCACCGACCTCGCCGATCTCGTGGTGCCGGGCGAAGTGAATCGCGTGGTCGTGACGCAGGTCGACGACTGCTGCAGCCAGAACAACCTGCGACGCGCCGAGGTGGTGCTGAACGGCGCGACCATCGGGCAGGGCCCCGATCTCCAGATTGCCGCCCTCGCCCGGAGCTGGGGCCTCTCGGACACCCAGACTCTCGAGGTCGCTCCGGGCGCAAGCCTCCGGGTCGAGGTCGAGAACGCGGGTGGGGCCCCGACGGACGGACCCTTCGACGTGCTCGTCTTCGAGGACGAGGACGAGAACGGGGTGTTCGACCCGAACGTCGACGAGCAGCTCGGCACGGCGACGGTGGGCGCCGGCCTCGGGATCGGTGAGATCGTCGCCGTCGAGGTGCCGGTGGCCGGGACGGTCAAGTTCTCGGGCGCGCTCGTCTACGCCCAGCTCGACCCCCTCGGCGAGGTCGCCGAGACGGACGAAGGCAACAACCTCCGGCAGACCGGCGAGCTCAGCACCTTCGAGCCGCCGCTCGGCTCCTTCGACCCGGTGCTCGAGTGGTCGTGGGAGGCGAGCGCGGTCGATGCGAACTCGCTCAACGTGATGAACGTGCCGGCCATCGTCGATCTCGACGGCGACGAGGTGCCCGAGGTGGCCTTCGTGTCGACGGCCTCGCGCGGCGGTGGGGCGCGCGAGCCCGGTCGCCTCCGCGCGCTCTCGGGAGCGGATGGGACGGAGCTCGCGGGCTTCACGTCCCCCTCCACCAACCTCAACGCGGCGATGTCGATCGCCGCCGGGGACATCGACCTCGACGGGCGGCCCGAGCTCCTGGCGAACAGCTTCG
>CAYYUT010000647.1:0-1980 GCA_964474935.1 uncultured Spirochaetales bacterium | reverse complement strand
GTGGAAGCGGTTGCGACGTCCGTCGGGGCACCAGCGTGGCAAGAGGAAACAGGTGAGCCCGGCCGGTGCCTCCGCCAGCACCAGGAAAGCATCGGACATCGGCGCCGAGCAGAACCACTTGTGGCCGGTGATCTCGAACTCTCCGTCGCCGAGCGGGGTCGCCCGCGTCGTATTGGCGCGAACGTCCGAGCCGCCCTGTTTCTCGGTCATCGCCATGCCGCAGGTGGCGCCCGTCTTCTCCTCGACTGGGATCATGCGGCGATCGTAATGCGACGAGCCGAGGCGGGGCTCCCAGTGTTCGAGCAGATCGGGCTCGTGGCGGAGCGCCGGAACCGCCGAGAAGGTCATCGATACGGGACAGCACACGCCCGGATCCACCTGGTAGAGCGAGTAGAGCAGGGCCGCGCGCGCCACCTGCGCTCCGGGGCGGGGCTCGGTCCAGGGGAGCGCGTGCACCTGGTGGCGGACCGCCAGATCCATCAAGGCGTGGTAGGCGGGATGGTATTCGACCTCGTCGATGCGGTGCCCCGCCCGGTCGTGCGAGCGGAGGATCGGTGGATGCGCGTTGGCCTGGAAGCCCCATTCCCAGGCGCCCGCAGCCACCTCGTCCCCGAAGGCCACCAGCCGCTCCCGCGCCCACCCGGCCCCCTCGCGGTCGAGCGCTTCGAGGAGGACGCGGTCGTGGGTGACCGGGTTCGACCCCTCGAGGGGCGGAACCTGGTTGGCGACTTCGTGGGTCGGTGTCACGGAGATCGCGCGGGCGCAGCGATGCTAGGCGACGCCGAGCTGCTTCTGGAGCTCGCCTTCCTGGAACATCTCGCGCACGATGTCGCAGCCCCCGACGAACTCGCCGCCGACGTAGAGCTGGGGAATCGTGGGCCATTGCGAGTACAGCTTGATCCCGTCGCGCAGCTCGGGATCGCTCAGCACGTCGTGGGTGGTGTACTCCGGAATCAGGTGATCCAGGATCTGGACCACGGTCGCCGAGAATCCGCACTGCGGCATGCGCCGTGATCCCTTCATGAAGAGCACGACCCGGTCCGATCCGACCAGCTCGTCGATGCGCTTGCGGGTTTCGTCCGAGAGATTCATGTCATCCTCCTCGATTGGTTCGTCGATCGACTCGTTCCACGCCCCGTGGCGAGGTCTCGATTGAGCTGCACCAACCAGTCCTGCATGGCCGCTTCGTCGCGACACAGGTCTTCCAGACTGATGGCCTCGAGGGTCTCGCGAAGCACGTCGCGAAGTCTCCCCCACAGCGCCCGCACGGCGCAATTCGAGCGGCGCACGCAGCGGCTCCGGGCGCCCGGGTGGCAGTCGCAAAAGTCGCTCGGAAAGGGCTCGCCACCGAGCGCCCGGAGCGCCTGCCACACCGAGATCTCGCGCGCCGGGCGGGCCAGCCGGTAGCCTCCGGAGGCGCCGCGCACACTCGACACCAGCCGGCCGAGGCGCAGCTGCCGGAGGAGCTTCGCCGTGTATTCGGGCGAGAGACCCTCGGCGCGTGCCACTTGGCCGATCGACACGGGGGCGGGATGCGCATCGCGTGCGACCCGTCGTCTCGCAGGCGTGCCCGCCGCGTGCGGTGCTCCCACCCGAACTTCTTCGCCCTCGAGCATCGCCACCTGGAGCAGGCACCGGAGACCGTATTCCTCATTTGCCTGGAGGTGCACGAAATCAGGCTACGCAAACTGGAATAAAGAGTCAAGATTCGTGCCGATGCCGGGAGCGCCGGGCTATGGTCGGGGACGTGAGTTCCCCTGCCCCCGCCGACCGGCTCGCGCGTCCGCTCCGTGACCTGCGGCTGTCGGTCACCGACCGTTGCAACTTCCGCTGCCCCTACTGCATGCCGGCCGAGCTCTTCGGCGAGCGCTACCGGTTCCTGCCCCGCCCGGAGCTCCTGGCCTTCGAGGAGATCGAGCGCCTGGCACGCATCTTCGCGGAGCTGGGCACCCGCAAGCTTCGCATCACCGGGGGCGAGCC
>CAYYUT010000646.1:243-1980 GCA_964474935.1 uncultured Spirochaetales bacterium | reverse complement strand
GGCGCCGCGGCGATGTCCGAAGAGCTCGCTCTCGAGCAGGGTCTCGGGGAACGCCGCCGAGTTGACCGCACAGAACACCCGATGGCGGCGTCGGCTCGCCTGGTGGATCGCGCGCCCGATCAGCTCCTTGCCGGTCCCGGTCTCGCCGGTGATGAGGACCGTGCTGTCCGTGTCCGCGACCTTCCGGGTCAGCTCGAGCAGGTCGCACATCGCGCGAGACGAGCCGATGATCTCACTGAAGCCGTGGTCGCCGCCGCTGGCGCGGGTCGGGGCGACCGGGCCCGCCGGCGTGTGGGCCCCGAGCGCCTTGCGCACCGCCTCGTCGAGCTGGTCGGCCGATACCGGCTTGCGCAGGAACCCCTGGGCCCCCTGTTGCATGGCCTCGACCGCGTCCTCGATCTTCCCGGTGTCCGACATCAGGACTACCGCGCAGTCGGGTCGGCGCAGCCGCAAGGCTTCGAGGAGGTGGAAGCCGTCGGATCCGTCCGGCTCGTGGCCAGCCACCACCAGATCGAAAGAACGGTCGTCGAGCATCGAGCTCGCGGCCGGCGGGCCCGAGACGACTTCGACTTCGTGTCCGGCGCCCCGAAGGGTGTCCACCACCTCGGTGCGCGCCGCGCTTTCCTGATCGACCACGAGAATCCTCGACACCGACGCCTTCTCCTCCGTGTGCGGGCGGCCTCGTGGGCGAGCCGGGCAATCCCTGCCGCGCGGGCTTCGCATCTGAAACCGGGGACGTTTCAGATCGCGTGCGATGGCCTGTGCCCTTCCAACCCGAAATTCGTGAGCCTGGCGATCTCTTCGCCGCAGAACTGCTCCACGGATCGGCGTTCCAGCCGCGGCCTTTAGCGGAGACCGGCGTTTTCCCGACGGAATCGCGGACTCCGGGAGGGCGGGACCCGGGACGGGGTGGTCGTCGGGCCGGACGCGGGCGCGGCGACCGCCCCGGAAAACCGTTGCAGATTGATGGGTTCAAGCCGAAATGGGATCCGGCAGGGACTGCCGGGCCGCGGGCGACGGATCAGTCGAGGATGCCCGACTCGTCGAGGACGCGGGCGGGACTCCCAGGATCGAAGCCCTGCGGTCCGCCCTCGCGGACGAACACGAACTCGACGCGCCGGTTGGTCTCGCGATCGGAGCGCGCGTCGTTCGGCACCAGGGGTCGGGTGGGTCCGTAGGAGGCGGCGCTCATCCGCACGAGCGGGACGTTGCCCCGCTCGTTCAGGAACTCGAGCGTCGAGATGGCGCGGGCGCTCGCGAGGTGCCAGTTCGAGGGAAAGCGTGCCGAGCGGATCGGCTGGTCGTCGGTGTGGCCCTCGATGCTGATGTGGTTGGGGACCCGCTCGGCGATGGCCGCGATCTGGGCCAGGAAATCGAGCGACTCGGACCGCAGCGCGGCATCCCCCGACTCGAACAGGAGCTTCCCGATCACCCGCAACACCACACCGCGCTCCTCGTTCTCCACCTCGACCACATCGTCGAGATCCGACTGGCGCACCACGTCGCGAATCGCGGTGACCAGCCGTCGATCGAGCGGTGGCGACTGCCCGGCCGTCGGGTCTTCGAGCAGGTCGAGCTCGCGGCTCGACTCCTTGTCCGAGAACTCGATCGGGGTGGTCGAAAAGACCTCGAAGTCGGCGAGTATTCGCTGCTGCTGGCCGAAAGCGTTCTTCAGCGATCCCACCAGCTGCGTGAACTTGATGATGTCGAGGGTCGCGAACGAGAGCTCGAGGCCGA
>CAYYUT010000646.1:0-233 GCA_964474935.1 uncultured Spirochaetales bacterium | reverse complement strand
GCCTCGCGCGCAGCACTTGGTGCAGCGTGAGGACGACGACGAAGAAGCAGAGGAGGAGGGTCGCGAGGTCGGCGAAGGTCGCCATCCAGGCGGGTGCGCCGGCCTTCGGCGGCGACTCCTCCTCTTCTTCGAACTCCACGGAGGGCTAGTCCTCGCGCTTCGATTCGAGGCGCTTCCGCTCCTCGGGCGACAGGAAGGCTTCGAGCTTCGACAGGTTCAGCATGGTGTTGTGG
>CAYYUT010000645.1:0-1989 GCA_964474935.1 uncultured Spirochaetales bacterium | reverse complement strand
GCGGTCGTCGCCGAGATCGAGGCGGTCCTCGCCGCCACCCGTGAGCTCGATCCCCTCGGAGTTCGCGCCGCTGGTGTCGATGAGTCCGTTGTTGGTGACGGTGTTGCCGCCGACGGTCGCCGAGATGCCGTCCGCGCTGCCATCGTCGGTGTCGATGGTTCCGTCGTTGGTGACGAGGTTGCCGCCTGCATCGAGCAGGATGGCGTCGGTGCCGAAGGCGGTGGTCGAGATGGTCCCGTCGTTGTCGACGGTGTTGTTCGCGTCGAGGCGCAACGCCTCGTCGCCGACGCCGGTGGTGGCGAGGCTCCCGGTGGTGGCGATCGATACGTCGTTCCCGTCGTCGAGGTCGATCTCGTCCTGCACCGTGGCGCCAGCCTGCACGTCCACCGTCAGATCGTCCTCGGCGCCCGTTCCGAAGCCGTCGGCGTCGGTGCCGGTGCAGGTGACCACCGAGCCCACCTGGGCGCAGTCGGCCGCTGCGTCGCCCGGGTCGACAGCCGGCGCGAGCGCCACGATGGCAGCGAGTGCGGCGCGCCCGAGCACGCGCACGAGTCCCTGGGTCTCCACGGATCCCCCCGAGCGCATGGATCGGCCGAACGGACCGGAATCCATGAGGGATTCGGGCCGAAGCACGGGTCGGCCCGCCGGATCCCGGGGCGATTCGATGTGAAAAGCCCTCGAGACCGGAGTGGCGCCGTCCGTACCGTGCCCCTCGGGCCGATGGCGTAGTCTCCCCGTCGCAGCAGCCCGAGGAGTCCGACCCCCGACCATGTCCGGAAACGACCCGACCGAGCTCGCCGAGCTCGAGGCCCTGGCGCAGGCGCTCGCGAGCGAGGCGGGCGCCACCCTGATGGCGGCCTTCGAGCAGGATCATCCGGTGAGCTACAAGCGCGACGGGGACGAGCGGCGCGCGCCCACGAGTCCGGTGTCGCCGGTCGACCAGGCGGTCGAGGCGGCGCTGCGCGAGCGCCTGTCCCGGGTCGCCCCGGCGCACGGCGTGATCGGCGAAGAGGACGAGACGCTCCCGGGCGACGAGCGCGGGGTGCTCTGGGTGATCGATCCACTCGACGGCACCGCGAACTTCGTGAACGGCTTCCCGCTCTTCTCGTCGTCGATCGGGGTGCTCGTCGACGGCGTGCCCGTGGCAGGCGCGATCTGGTGCGCCTCGAGCCATGCGCTCCGGCCGGGGGTCTACCACGGCCGGGCCGGCGGCGAGCTCCGCTTCGACGGCGAGAGCTTCCGGCGCTTCGGGTCGAACGCATCGGTGCGCCGCGGTCTGGCCGGCATCCCGGTGCGCCAGGCGGGAGCGGGCCGCTTCGTCGACCACCGGGTGGGAGGGTCGGCGGCGCTCGACTGCGCGCTCGCCGCGGCGGGCGCCTACCGATTCGTCCACTTCGCGGGAACCCGGATCTGGGACGTCGCGGGCGGGGTGGCCCTGGCCCGCGCCGCGGGGCTCGCCGTGCGCGAGCGATCGCGGGCCGGCTGGGGACCGTTCGAACGCTTCCGGGCGCGGAAGCGGAGGGGATCGGGTCCCCCCAGCCTGCGCGGCTGGCGCGGGGCGCTCCTGCTGGGCGAGCCCGGGGCCCTGGAAGGCGCCGAGCACGAGCTGTCGGGCGACGAGTAGCTAGTCTCTCGCCATGAGCTTCCTGTTCCGATCCCGCGACAAGAACCGAATCCCCGAGCCCGACGAGGCCCTTCCCGGCCGCGACGAGCCGATCGAGGTTCCCGAAGCGCACTTCGTGCTCGGCAACCCCCTCGCGCCTCCGTTCCCCGAGCACCTCGAGTGTGCCCTGTTCGGCATGGGCTGCTTCTGGGGGGCCGAGCGCAAGTTCTGGGAGGCGCCGGGCGTCTACACGACGGCCGTGGGCTATGCGGCGGGCCACACCCGGAACCCCACCTACCGCGAGGTGTGCTCCGGGATGACGGGACACAACGAGGTGGTCCGCGTCGTCTTCCTGCTCGCTGCGCTCGTGATCGCGCTCGACGTAA
>CAYYUT010000644.1:0-1991 GCA_964474935.1 uncultured Spirochaetales bacterium | reverse complement strand
AGCTGACCCCTCCCGAGTCTCCCCCCAATGCGCTCTCGTCGGCCGCCCGGCCCGTCCGGGCGGAGCTCGGCTCAATCGGGCGCCCCGACCTTCCGAAGAACATCGCCAGGATCTGTGGGGCCGAACCCGTGGGTCAGAACCGGTCGCATGGGAGGGGTCCTTGCGACGAGACCGATATGTGTGGGCGCTGGCGACGGCGTGGCTGGTCGGTGCGTCGGGCACCAGCGCGCCGGTGCGCGCAGACGCTGGCGGGCCCGGGTCGATCCTGGCGAGGCCGGGGGTCGCCGAGGTGCCGGCCGCGCCGAGCGCCGATGACGCGGCGCCCGACGTGGCCGCGCCCGATACGATCGCCCAGCTCGATCTCGAGTCGCTGCTCGAGGTCGAAGTCACCTCGGTCTCTCGTCGTGCCGAGAAACGCTCGGCAGCGCCCTCCGCCATCACGGTCATCACGGCCGAGGATCTGCGACGGCGCGGGGTCACGACGATCGCCGAAGCCCTGCGCGGGATTCCGGGGGTGAACGTCGCGCAGGTCGACGCGAACAAGTGGTCGATCAGCGCCCGCGGCTTCACCGATCGCTTCGCGAACATGCTCCTCGTCATGATGGATGGCCGCAGTCTCTATACGCCGCTCTTCGGGGGCACCTACTGGGACATCCAGGACACCCTGCTCGACGACATCGACCGGATCGAGGTGATCCGTGGGCCCGGCGGGACGCTCTGGGGCGCGAACGCGGTGAACGGGTTGATCAACATCATCACCAAGCCGGCGGGCGAGACCCAAGGGATCCTGGCCGCGACGCTCACCGGCAGCCACGAGCGCAACACCACGGCGGTTCGCTACGGGGGCCGCATCGGCGACGCCTTCGACTATCGCGTGTTCGGCAAGTACCTGAACCGCGCGGGGTTCCCCGGCGGCATCGCCACCAGTGGCGACGACGACGAATGGAATCAGCACCGGCTCGGCTTCCGGCTCGACTGGGAGCCGAGCGCCCAGGGCTCGCTGATGCTCCAGGGCGCCTGGTACAACGGCTTCTCGGGCGGCACCGGGCCCGGCCCGAACTCGGCCGCGTCGTTCGAGTTCGCGGGCGACCCGGATCCCGTCCCGATCGATGCCTGGGTGGCCGGCTTCCACCTGCTGGGCCGCTATACCCACCGCTTCGGGGAAGGCCTCGATCTCTCGCTCCAGGCCTACGTCGACAACACCCAGCGCGAGGACGATCTCTGGCGCGAGAACCGCATCACCTACGACTTCGACTTCCAGATGCGGCTGCCCTCGCTCTGGCGCAACGAGCTGACCTGGGGGCTCCGCTACCGGAACACGAGCGATCACTTCGCGGGACGCGATTTCGATCTCTCGCTCACCGACCCCGGGCGACGCGACCACCTCTTCAGTGGCTATCTCCAGGACCGGATCCAGCTCCTCCCCGAGACCCTCACGCTGACGCTCGGCACCAAGCTCGAGCACAACAGCTACACGGGCTTCGAGTATCAGCCGAGCGGGCGGTTCGCCTGGACCCCCTCGGACCACCACACCCTCTGGGGCGCGGCCTCGCGGGCGGTCCGCACACCGACGCGCGCCGACCGTTCCATCCGGATCCGGCGCGTCTCGCCGGCCGTACCCCTGACCCAGATCGACCCGACCGGCGATCCTTCGATCGACGTCGTGCTCGACCTGACCGCCCTGGGAGCCGATCGCCAGGCGACCGTCCTCACCGCCTACGAGTTCGGCTACCGCTACAAGCCCATCGAGCGGCTCGAGTTCGACTGGGCCGTGTTCCTGAACCGCTATCGACGGCTCCCCGATCCCACGGTGGGCGTCTCGTCGAGCGTCGCCTTCGGCACCCCGATCTTGTTCGACATCGTGGCGGCAGGGAGCGATCGACGCGACGCCCGCACCTACGGCTCGGAGCTCGCGATCTCGTATCTGCCCTTCGATCGCTGGCGGCTCGATCTGGCTTACAGCTTCATCCGTCAGTCCTTCCGCGCCCGGG
>CAYYUT010000643.1:0-2000 GCA_964474935.1 uncultured Spirochaetales bacterium | reverse complement strand
ATGCGGTCGCCGGACCCGTCATCTCGATCAACACGTCGAAGGTGGGCGGCGGATAGGCCGTGAAGTCGCCCCCGACGATCACGCAGCTCGACGTCAGGCTGCACGAGCCCGTCTCGAGCTCGAAGTCCGATGCGGTCATGGCGGATGCGCCGCCCGGCAGGGCGAGCATCACGGCGGCGAGCGCCGCGGCATGCCTCGTCACCTCGAATCTCCTGGTTCCAGCCACCTTGGTCTCCATTTTCAGCTGTCTCCTTCCTCGCCACGCTCGCGAGGACGCACGCCGTCGTCGCCCTCACCGATTTGTTCGGGGCTCGGACGCACCGTGTGGTTTGCACGTATGTGGTTTTCACAACGTGTTTGTGGCAGGTCCGAAGCGCCCCTCCCCGACCCGAAGACGCTGTGCAACTCCTCGTGAAAGCTGCCGTTCTCGGGGCCGGTCGCGGGCCGGATTGGGTTGGGCGCGATTCGTGTTATCCGCCTTTTTGTGGGCTGGTTGCTGCGCTGGGGCGTGCCTCGCCCCCGGCCGCGGGGTCGCTGCGCGACCCTGCGAGGGGCCCAGGAGCACCCCCGGCGCAGGACCTACTGGATCCGGCAGCGTCCCGCGAAGCCCTCTTCGTAGGTATGGAAGAAGTCGAGGCTCTCTTCGGGCCAGCGCCAGCAGTAGTAGCCGCCGGCGCCGTTGTCGAAATCGACCAGCCAGGGCCCCTTCACTTCGACGCCGAGGGCCTCCATCTCGCGCGCCCAGCGTTCGATGCGCTGCCGGATCCGCTCCTCGAGGCGCTGCCACTCATCGGAGGCAGGCACGGCCGCGGCCCGCTGCTCGAGCCAGGGCTCGATCTCGGCGACGGCGTCTGCGGTCCTGCGGCGCACCTCGGCCAGCATCTCGCGGGCGCCGGCGAGGGTCCAGGTCCGCCGCTCGCTCACGGGCCGTCTTCGTCGGTGGCCAGCCGGATCAACGAACGCACGATCCGGCTGCGCCGGGCACCGCCGACCAGGAGCTCGAGGTCCTCGTACAAACCGGGGTCGTTGAGCAGGAGACCCGCCGTCCCCTCGCCTGCGTCGATCTTGGCGAGGATGCTGTTCAGACGGGCCCCCGCCTGGAGGAACTGGAGGACGACGTCCTGCTCGGTCGGCGGCTCGTAGATCAAGGTGTGCAGCACACCCTGGCCGTCACGGATCTCGAGCAGCATCTGCTCGAGAATCCCGAGCGAGTCCTCGACCGACTGGAGCTGGCTGCCCTCGAAGGGCTCGTAGATCAGGCTGTGGAGGACCCCTTCCCCGCCGCGAACCTCCTCGACCAGCTCCGTCAGGCCCTCGAGCATCCCGCCGATGTTGGCGGTGCCCATCGACGCCTGGAACTCCTCCACGATGCGGTTCGTGTTGAGCGCCAGCTTGGCCACCGCATCGAGCGCCTCGGCACCGCGCGACGCCACCGCGCCGAAGTCGAGGGGCGAGAGCGTATCGATCTGGGCACCGTCGAGGAGCATGCGACCGACCCGCGTCCCCATCGAGATCGTGACGTAGCGATCGCCGAGCAGACCGAGGGTCCCGATGCCGGCGACCGAATCGCTCCGAATCCGCTCCTGGACGTTCTCGTCGACCTGCAGCACCACCCGGACGCTCGGTGTCTCGGCGTCGAGAGAGCCGAAGGTCACGGACTCCACCGCCCCGACGTTCTTCCCTGACAGGTGCACGGGCGCGCCCGGCACCAGCCCCTGGACGTCGTCGAAGTAGCCGACCAGCCGGTAGTGGGCACGCCATACGCCCCGCTCGGCGGTGAGCGTGAGCACGGCCACGGCGAGCACGGCGAGGCTCAGCAGGACGAAGCTGCCCACCACCAGCGACAGGCGACCCCTAGCTTCCATGTTCTTCCCCCACCGCTGCACGGGCCGGGCCTCGGGCCTCTGTCTGTCCGCGATCGACCCCCTCGGGCGGAAGGGCGCCGGTGAGGAAGGCCTCGAGCTCGGGGTGCCCCGAGCTGCGCAGACCTTCGACATCCG
>CAYYUT010000642.1:0-2014 GCA_964474935.1 uncultured Spirochaetales bacterium | reverse complement strand
AACATCTCGACGAAGTCCGAACCCGAGATCGAGAAGAACGGCACCCCGGCCTCGCCCGCGACGGCACGCGCGAGCAGGGTCTTGCCCGTACCCGGCGGTCCGACGAGCAGCACGCCTTTCGGAATCCGGCCTCCGAGACGCGTGAACTTCTTGGGCTCGCGCAGGAACTCGATGATCTCCTCGAGCTCGATCTTCGACTCCTCGACGCCGGCCACGTCGGCGAAGGTGACGCGTTGCTGACTCTCCGTCAGGAGTCGCGCGCGCGACTTTCCGAAGCTCATCGCCTTCCCGCCGCCGGCCTGCATCTGGCGCACGAAGAAGACCCAGAGACCGATCAGGAGCAGGAAGGGGAACCAGTAGATGAGGATGTTCTGCCACACTGGCGATTCGCGCGCGGGCCGCGCCGCGATGTCGACCCCGCTCTCGTCGAGCTTGGCGAGCAGCTCCTCCGTGATGGCCGGCGCGAAGGTCATGAACTCGTCACCACCCGGCAGTCCCGTCGAGGTCGAGAGCTTCCCGGTGACGTGGCCTTCCTCGATCGTCACCGATTCGACCTCACCGGTTTCGACCTTGGTGAGGAACTCGCTGTAGGTGATCTCGGTCGGGGGGGCCTGGCTCTGGCGGAGCATCAGAAGGAGCGCACCGATCATCATCGCGATCACGACCCAGACGGCCAGGCTCCGGAAGAACTGCTGATTCACGCGTCACCTCGATTCCAACTGACGATTCGTCCCGGAACGCGCGAACAGCGCACGTTTCCGGTGCTGCCTCGCCCCCGATGCCCCCGTCCCACCGAATGGATGGTGGCCGGTGGGCCGGGATCGTCGAGACGGTGCTGCCTCGGCTCCATCACGCCCCTTCCGTGTGGGACGATCGCCAGGCTGGGCGGCTGCACCTGATCTTCAACCTAGCACGCACCCGGGGGGAACACCCAGGACGGTGCAAGATGGAATCCGTCCCGATCACGCCACAACGCCAGACCGCCCGGAAGCTCGAGTCGCCGCCGCGGCCGGGCCGTGCCCAGGAAGTCGAGCATGCGCTCGATGTGGATCCGTGAGACGTCGCGGCCGGTGTCCATGCGACGGAGCGCCTCGCGAACCAGCCGCCGTGCGAGGCCCGCCGGCAGCTCGCTCCAGTCCTTGGTGTCGATCCGCATCCCGGCTCCCTCCGGCTCGAAGCGTCGCTCGGCCTCGCGCTCGACCATCCACGCGAGCCATTCCGAATCCCTGCGTTGCGCTTCGGCCAGATCGGACAGAACCCTGAGCAGGCGTGGATTGAACTCCCGGGCGAGCCCCGGCAACCAGGAGTGCCGAAGCCGGTTGCGGGCGTAGCCCGGGTTCCGGTTCGACGCGTCCTCGCGCCAGTCGATTCGCTCGGACCGCGCGAACTCCAGGACATCGGCGCGGGTCGCCGCGAGGAAGGGGCGCACCACCACCCCATCGGTGCTCCGCTCGGGGATCCCGCCCAGGCCGTCGGGGCCGGTCCCCCGAAGCAGCCGCAGGAGCAGGGTCTCGGCCTGGTCGTCGGCGGTATGGGCGGTTGCGATCCGGTCGCAGCCGTTCGCCCGGGCCATCCGATACAGGGCGGCGTAGCGGAGGCGTCGGGCCGATTCCTGGCGGGTCGGACGTTCCCGGCTCGAGCCGACCCGCCGGAGCGTCTCCGGCTCGACGCGCTCCACAGCCACGGATGTCGCGAGCCGGGTACCGAGCCGTTCGACCAGGCGCTGGTCGGCCTCGGACGCGGCCCCCCGCAGGCCGTGGTTCACATGGCCCAGCACCACGCGCCCCCCGGTGCGCCCCTGGCGCCACGCCAAGCCATGGGCCAGCGCGACGCTGTCGACACCTCCGGACACCGCCACCAGGATCGTCCGCCCGTCGAGGTCGAGGCTTCGAGCCGCGCGACGCAGGAGATCCCGGAGCACGGGGCCCTAGCCCGCCGGCTCGCGCACCGCGCTGGCGGCGCCCAGCAGGATGCGGGTCTCGTCTGCCTTGTCGATCCACACGTCGCAATGCAC
>CAYYUT010000641.1:0-2016 GCA_964474935.1 uncultured Spirochaetales bacterium | reverse complement strand
ACAGAAGGCGGATGTCAGCTCGCAGAAGATCCGGATCCGGATGAAGGCGTACGACTTTCGACTGCTCGACCAGAGCGCGTCGGAGATCGTCGATACGGCCGTGCGTACGGGCGCTCGGGTCGCTGGTCCGATTCCGCTTCCGACCGCCATCAACAAGTACACCGTGCTGCGCGGTCCGAACATCGACAAGAAGTCGCGCGAGCAGTTCGAGATCCGCATCCACAAGCGTCTGATCGACATCCTCGATCCGACGCCCCAGACCGTCGACGCGCTGATGAAGCTCGAGCTGGCGGCCGGGGTCGACGTGGAGATCAAGCTCTAGCCATGGCCGAGGTCGAGCTCAAGACGGCGACGAATGCGAGTGCCGGGCGCCTGGCGCTCGACCCGAGCGTGTTCGAGGTGGAGGTGAAGCCCCATCTCTTCCATGCCGAGGTGCGACGTCAGCTCGCGAAGCGTCGGCGCGGAACCCACGGCAGCAAGAACCGGTCGGCGGTGTCGGGGGGCGGGGCCAAGCCCTACCGCCAGAAGGGAACCGGACGGGCCCGACAGGGCACCACGCGGGCGCCCCAATGGGAGGGCGGCGGTGTCGTCTTCGGGCCGGTGCCGCGCTCCTACGAGCACTCGCTCAACAAGAAGATGCGCCAGGCGGCGCTGCGGAGTGCGCTCTCGCATCTGCTGGCGAGCGAGAGCCTCACGGTGGTCGAGAACCTCGACCTCACCGAGATCAAGACGCGGGCGGTCGTGGAGATCCTCGAGACCCTCGGGGTCGGGACCCGGAACGTACTGATCGTGACGGCGGGACCGGACGATCGCCTCGAGCGGTCGGTACGGAACCTGCCGCACGTGGATCTGCTGCGGGTCGAAGGGCTCAACGTCTACGACCTCCTGCGGCACGGACACGTGGTGATCACCAAGGGGGCGGTGGAGGCCGTCGAGGCGCGCCTCCGCAAGGAGACGCGGGAATGAAGCTGCACGAAGTGATCCTGCGTCCGCTCGTCACCGAGAAGAGCAACATCGGTCGTGAGGAGGAGAACCTCGTGACGCTCGCCGTCGATCCGCGGGCGAACAAGCCCGAGATCAAGCGCGCGGTGGAGTCGTTCTTCGACGTTCGGGTGCTCGACGTGCGCACCATGGTGATGCCCCGGAAGAAGCGTCGCCTCGGGGCCCACGTCGGGTACAAGCCCAAGTGGAAGAAAGCGATCGTGAGGCTCGCCGAGGGCCAGACGATCGAGTTCTTCGAGGGAGTCTAGGCGCGATGGCCATCAAGAACTACAAACCCACATCGCCCGGACGCCGGGGGATGAGCGCCTCGGACTTCGCGACGGTGACGAAGGCTCGGCCGGAGCGGAGCCTCGTGGAGGGCCTGGTCGCCAAGAGCGGAGGCCGCAACGCCCGCGGCCGCGTCACCAGCTGGCACCGGGGCGGAGGGCACCGGCGGGTCTACCGCAAGATCGACTTCCGGCGCGAAAAGCTCGGGATCCCCGCTCGCGTCGCCGCGATCGAGTACGACCCGAATCGGAGCGCGCACATCGCGCTGCTGCACTACAGCGATGGCGAGAAACGCTACATCCTCGCGCCCCACGGCGTCGTGGTGGGCGACGTGCTCACCTCGGGCGAGGGGTCCGAGATCCGACCGGGCAACGCCATGCCGCTCGCCCGCATGCCGCTCGGCTCGGTCGTCCACGCCATCGAGATGAAGCCGGGGAAGGGCGCCCAGATCGTGCGTGCGGCGGGCGGCTCGGCGCAGATCATGGCGCGCGAAGGTCGCTACGCCACGCTGCGTCTCCCGAGCGGCGAGCAGCGCAAGGTCCTGGTCGACTGCATGGCGACGCTCGGACAGGTGGGGAACGTCGAGCACGAGAACCAGAGCATCGGCAAGGCCGGTCGTTCGCGGTGGAAGGGTAAGCGCCCGCGGGTGCGCGGTGTGGCGATGAATCCGGTGGACCATCCCATGGGGGGTGGCGAGGGTCGCTCGTCCGGCGGTCGGCACCCCTGCACGCCCTGGGGCAAGCCCAC
>CAYYUT010000640.1:0-2023 GCA_964474935.1 uncultured Spirochaetales bacterium | reverse complement strand
GCATTCGGTCATCGAGGCAGTCGTCGCGCAGGTCGACACCCTGCCCCTCGCGATCGAGCTCGCCGCGGCGCGGGTGCGTGTGATGTCCCCGGCCTCGATGTTGCGCCGGATGACCGAGCGATGGCGGTTGCTCGCATCGACCGCCGGGCGCCCGGAACGCCACCTGTCCCTTCGCGCGACCCTCGACTGGTCGTGGGAACTGCTGAGCCGCGAGGAGCAGGCGACGCTCGCCCAGCTCTCGGTCTTTGAAGGTGGGTTCTCGCTAACCGCGGCCGAAGGGGCCCTCGACGTCCCTGGTCTCTGGGTGCCCGATGCGCTGCAGGGCCTGGTCGACCAATCGTTGGTCCGCTCGTTGGGCAACGAGCGGTTCGATCTGCTGCTGAGTGTGAAGAGCTATGCCGCAGAGCGACTCGACGAGCTCGGGGGACGGGTCCACGCCGAGGAACGGCACGGTGCGTTCTTCGCCAGCCTGTGTCCAGAACGCGATGACGAGTGGGAGACGCAGCTCGGATCGGCGCTGGCCAGCGACCTCGACAACCTGGTGGGGGCGTGCCACAGGGCCACGGCCCGTGGTGACGGTGACGTCGCCGTGCGCACCCTTCTCGCGGTCTGGATGGTGTTGGCGCTGCGGGGTCCCTACGCCATCGGAGCGGAGCTCGCGAGCGAGGTCCTACGGCTTCCCATGTCGCCGCAGTTCCGGGCGCGGGCTGAGCGCACCAGCGGTCGTGCGCTCGTCCGCCTCGGCCGGGTGGACGAGGCACGGGTCCACATCGAGCGCGCTGTGGATCTGGCCCGAGAAGCCGACGAGAAGGGTCTCCAGGGGCTTCTCCTCGACAATCTCGGCGATCTCCACTTCGTCCAGGGCCAGCTGGACGAAGCCTACGAGCGGTACTCGGAGGCGCTCGAGTGGGTGCGCGAGTCAGGCGACCGGACCTACGAAGGCGGCGTTCTGTCGCACCTCGGACTCGTCGAGCAGATGCGAGGGCGGACCGAGGAGTCTCGGAGACACCTCACCGAGGCACTCGTCCTGCTGCGCGAGGTCGGGAGCCGGGGTCTCGAGGGTGTGGTGCTTGGTCACCTCGGTGGCCTCAACTATTTGCAGGGTCGCCTCGAGGAGGCCCTCCAGACCAGCTCCGAGGCGCTCGCGTTGCTGCGCGAGGTGGGTCTTCGAACGAGAGAGTCCGAGGTACTGGGGTCGCTGGGCAACGTCTACTGGGGGATGGGGCAGCTCGACGATGCCTCGGACCACTACACGTTGGCTCGGGACATCTCCCGGGAGCTCGGAGATCGCCGCAACGAGGGACTCTGGACCGGCAATCTCGGTGTCGTCGCATCGTCTCGGAAGCGACCCCTCGAGGCCGAATCCCACTACGCCGCTGCGCTTACCATCAGTCGCGAGCTCGGAGACCGCAACGTCGAGGCGTTCTGGCGCGCGAACCTCGGCGCCATCCAGCACGCCCTGGGCCGTCGCAACGAGGCACGGCGCCAGTACGAGGCGGCGTTGCAGCTCCAGCGCGAGATCGGCCATCGCGTGCACGAGGCCATCGCCCTTTACAACCTGGGCTTTCTGGACCTCGACGAGGACCGGCTGCAGGATGCGACGGCCCGCTTCGAGCGCGCAGAGCCAAGCTTGCGCGAGGCCGATTCTAGGCTCGAGCTCGCTCGGCTCCTCTGTGGACGGGCGCGTCTGCACGTTGCCCTGCGTGACCTATCTGCGGCGCGGGCGGCGCTGACAGAGGCAGATGCGCTGGTCGCCGAGCTGGGTGCAGGCCCGGACAGCGAGCCGGTTCGGGCGCTCGCCGAGGCGCGTGACATCGTCGAAGGTGCGGCCAACGCGAGTGGTTAATCCTCCTCTCGCAAGCCGAGCTCGCTGACGAGTTCGTACAGACGGGCACGCGAGAGCTCGATCGTCGCCGCGGTCGCCCTCACGTCTCCTCCGTGGGCAGCCAGCTGTCGTCGCAGCCAATCTCGCTGCCAGACGCGCAGTGCGTCGTGGTAGGTCACCGGCACGCGCGGTTCGCTC
>CAYYUT010000639.1:0-2042 GCA_964474935.1 uncultured Spirochaetales bacterium | reverse complement strand
GTATCTGCTGGTAGAGGCCCCCCTACTCCTCCTCCGAGAGCTCCTCGCCGTCCTCGCGGAGCTGCGCGGGGGCGAGGCCCGACGCGTCGTTGCCGAGCACCGCCCGGAGCGCAGCCTGCGCCGCTTCGTCGCTGATCTCGTCGGGGTCGGGCCACGCGCAGTCCTCATCGGGCTCGAGCGTTTCCGCCGCAGGCCGGTCGAGGCCGAGGAAGGAGAGGATGCGATCGATCTGGGCCCGCCCCGTCAGGTTGTTGGCCCCCAGCGCATCGACGATCTCGGGGCAGCGCAGCAGGCGCTCCTGGTTGTTCGCGACGATGTCGATCACCCGCCGGATGGGGAGCGTCGCGAGGAACGCGACGGTCGCGTCGTCGGCATGGTTGTTGAGGGCGAGCTCCTCCATGAGCTCGGGGTCCTCGCGATGCACCCGCGCGAGATAGGAGAGCACCGCCGGGTGCACCTCCGACCGGACCACCGTCCGTCGCACGCTCTCGGGCAGGTTCTCGAGGCTCTGTTTGGCCCGCTCCTTCACCTCGGAGTCGGGATCGTGCATCAGGGCGAACAGAGCGGTCGCGAGCTCGGTCGGGGGCAGGGGCAGGGCCCCGCCGGCCGCCATCCGTCGGACGTCGATGGGGGCGTCCCGTCTGACGTAGCGCTCGGCCTGGGCCGACAGCACGAGACGGATCCTGGGACGCGACGCCTCCGGCGTGCCCGCTTCTCGTTCCTGGCTCATGCGCTCCGGTTCCCCCCCGAACCCGGCGCGCGGGAGGACGTCGCTAGGACGTGCCCCCGGCGTCGTTTCTGGCTGCTGCCAACACCTTCTCCCGCACCTGGGCCGGTGCCTCGTCGTAGTGCGAGAACTCCATGTGGAAGCCGCCCTGTCCTCCCGTGATGCTGGTCAGGGCGCTCGAGTACTCGAGCATCTCGCTCATCGGTACCTGGGCCTGGATCACCGTCGCGGTGCCGCGCGCCTCGCTGGCCTGCACACGGCCCCGCCGCGAGGAGAGATCGCCCATCACGTCGCCCACGTGGTCGTCCGGCGTCGACACCTCGACCCGCATCACCGGCTCGAGCAGGATCGGCCTGGCCTGCTCGAAGGCGGCCTTGAAACCGAATGAGCCGGCCAGCTTGAAGGCCATCTCGTTCGAGTCGACCGGGTGATGCTTGCCGTCGATGCAGCGTACGCGCACGTCCACCACCGGGAAGCCGGCGATCGGCCCGGCCTCCATGGCCTCGCGCACGCCCTTCTCGACGGCCGGAATCAGGCCGCGGGGAATCGCGCCTCCCACGATCTCGTCGCTGAACTCGAAGCCCCCGCCGCGCGCCAGTGGCTCGAGGCCCAGGTAGCAGACAGCGAACATCCCCTTGCCGCCGGTCTGCTTCTTGAGCTTGCCTTCGACGTGCTCGACCTTGCGACCGATCGTCTCGCGGTAGGGGACCTTCGGAGTCCGCAGCTCGACCTCGAGATCGAAGAGCCGCTCGAGCTTGTGGATGGTGGCGCGGATGTGGAGCTCGCCCATCCCCGTGAGCAGGAACTCTCCCGTCGATTCCTCGCGATGGAGCCGCAGGGTCGGGTCCTCCTCCACCAGCCGGCCGAGCGCGGCGTAGGCCTTCTCCTCGTCGCCCCGCGCGCCCGCCTCGATCGCGTAGGAGAGCACCCCCTCCGGGATCGGGATCGCCGGCAGGCGCACGCCATCGCGCTCGTCGGTGAGGCTCTGTCCGGTGTGGACGCCCTTGAGCTTGGCGACGGCCACGATCTCGCCCGGACCCGCCTCCGACACCTCGTGATGTTCGGCCCCCGCGAGGCGCTGCAGCTTGCCGACGCGGAGCTTCGTCTCGTCGGCGGCGTGTCCGACGGTGGAGTCGGCCTGCAGGCGACCCGAGACCACGCGCATCACCGAGAGGGTACCCGCGTACCGGTCGATGATGGTCTTGAACACGATCGCGGCGAAGGGAGCGTCGGCGTCGCCGGTGAGTGCGATCTCGTTGCCGTCGGCGATGCGCACCGCGGTGCGGGGGCAGTGCTCGGCGGGCGATGGCACCAG
>CAYYUT010000638.1:0-2048 GCA_964474935.1 uncultured Spirochaetales bacterium | reverse complement strand
GTGCCGCGCGATCCCTCGGCGCGGTAGCTGTGCTCGAGCTCCTCCTGCACGGCGCTCCGCACCAGGCGCGCGGTGCCCGCGGGCACGGTGCTCTTCGTGACGATCACCTTGTAGGCGTCGAGATTCCGACCGATCTCGCGCGCCACCGCCTCCACCGCCGTGAGATCCGTGCCCCCGTCCTCCCGGGCGGGTGTCTGCACCGCGATGAACACGACAAGGGCGGAGCGGATCGCCTCGGCGGTGTCGGTGCTGAAGGAGAGCCTTCCCTCGCGCACGTTCCGCGCGACCAGGGTGTCGAGTCCCGGCTCGTAGATGGGAATCTCGCCACGCTCGAGCGCGGCGATCTTCGACGCGTCCTTGTCGGCGCACACCACCTGCACGCCGAACTCGGCGAAGCACGCTCCGGTGACGAGGCCCACGTAACCCGTTCCGACGACACAGACGTTCACGCCGCTTGGATCTCCTGGTTGGATTCACGAATGAAGGCGATGGTGTGCGCGAGACCTTCGTCGAGCGGCACCGTCGGCCAGAAATCGAGAGTGTCCCACGCCGCGCCGAGCTCGGCGCAAGAGCTCGCCGAGGACACTTCGGGGGCCCCGGCGCCGGCCGGGCTCGCTCCGCCGAGGATGGCGGACGCCTCGCGCAGGATCTCCCCGACGCTCGTCTCCCGACCACTGGCCACGTCGAGCACCCGCCCGACCGGGCGCGGGTCGTCGGCGGCGGCGATCAGGGCCCGCACCGCATCACGGACGAACAGGAGGTCGCGGACGGTCTCGTTCGCCTCACCCCCCTCGGTAGGCTCCTCGTCGAGCAGACGCCGCAACGAACGAGCGACGAGGTCGCTGCGGCCCCCACCGACCGGCTGGCGCGGTCCGTACACGTCGAAGAATCGCAGCGCGACGCCCTCGAGCCCATGGAGCGATCCGTAGAGACGCAGGTACATCTCGGCGGCCCGCTTCTGGATCGCCTCGAGCGCGGCGGGCTCGGGCGACGCCTCCGACGGATGGGGCGGGGCGGCCGGCGCCGGCCGAGGCCTCCCGCTGCTCGCCAGGACCACCCGGCGCACACCCATGTGACGCGCCGCCTCGAGCGTCTCGACGGTGCCCACCACGTTCGTCGCATGCGCCCGCTCCCGAGAGGCCGCATCGCCCCCCGCGGCGGGCGAGGCCGCCAGGTGGAAGATGGTGTCGACACCCGCTGCGGCCTGCCGGATACGCTCCCCGTCGGCGACATCCGCCCGGACCAGCTCGATCTGGTCGGACACCGCTCGGAGATGACGCTCGCGACCGGTCGACAGATCGTCGAGCACTCGGACCCCATGCCCGGCGTCGCGGAGGGCCTCGACCAGGTGGCTGCCGATGAAGCCGGCGCCCCCGGTCACGAGCATTCGGCGTGCGCCACCGCTCACGTCGGCCGACTCCGGAGCCACTCCACGAAGCGCGCGATCCCGGTCTCGATCGTCGCCTTCGGCTCGTAGCCGAGGGTGGCCCGAGCCGCACTCGGGTCGGACCAGGTCTTCGACACGTCTCCCGGCTGCCGGGGCAGCCATTCGATGTTTGCCTCGACGCCGAGCTCGCGCTCGAGCGTGCGGATCACGTCGATCACCGACACCGTGCGTCCGGCGCCGAAGTTGAGGAGGGCGAAGCCGAGCTGCTTGTCGAGAGCGACGACGAGTCCGTCGACCAGGTCGTCGACGTAGGTGAAGTCGCGCAAGGCGCTTCCGTCGCCGTAGACGGGAATCGGCTCGTCCCGGAGCATCCGCTCGGCGAACTTCCGGATCGCGAGGTCCGGGCGCTGCCGCGGGCCGTAGGCGGTGAAGATCCGAGCGCAGACGATCTGGGTGCCGTGGGCGTGGTGGAAGGTGTGGGCCACCAGCTCGCCGGCCCGCTTGGTGGCGGCGTAGGGCGAGACGGGCCGTTCGACGGGATCGGCCTCGCGGAAGGGTCCTTCGGCGCGTTCGCCGTAGACCGACGACGACGACGCGAACACCAAGTGCGGGACCCCGGCCCGCACCGCCGCCAGGAGCACGCCCGAGCTGCCCGTGCCGT
>CAYYUT010000637.1:0-2058 GCA_964474935.1 uncultured Spirochaetales bacterium | reverse complement strand
GACCTGGCCGTCTGGGGCCAGGACCGGCTCTGGCTCGTCGCCGCCGAGATCAGGCGGCGCGCTTCCCCATAGTGGCCCGGGGCGCTGGGAAGCGAGGGCTCCGGTGGGCTCTCTTTCTTCCTGGCTTCCCCGGGTCCTTGGACTCTGCAGGTTTCTGCCGCCGTTCACCCGGTTCCCACGGGCTCCAGCCTCTCAGCGCATCCATCCGAGACACCCTCGCCCGACCGTTGGCGAACCAGTCGATCTCGGACAGACCGTCTGCTCGACCCCTCTCAGCGTTCGGGGCCACGAGGAGCGCCACTCGGCTATTTTCGTCTCATATTCGTCTACAGGGAACCGTCCGTCGGCGGTCGGCACCGCCGGATTGAGAGGTTGGTGACCGACCCCGGTGGGCGGAGCCACAGACCCGGTGGTCGAGGAAGCCAGCGGCCCAGCGACCTGGCGTCCGGTAGGCCTCGAGCGGCCCGGGGCGGGGGCTGCTGTGTTCGCTCGTCGGGCGTGCGCTCATGCCGGCGAGAAGAGGCCAGAGGAGCCTTCGGTTCTCGGGCTCGCGGGTGTCTGTCCCAACATGATTGTCGCAGCGGGAGGCGTGAGATGAAGTTCCTGACATCGAGTCGGACGCTTGGCGCCTTCGTCCTGGTCGCGCTTGGCGCGCTTCTGCTGGGCGAAGGCAGTGCGGCTGCGAGCGATGAAGCGGCCGCGAGCACTGGCGATTCAGCCACGCGCTTCAATACCCACTCGACGCGATTCAATCACGGTGGCGCTGGCGGGTACGGAACCGTGGCTCTCGACGATCTCCTCACTGCGCCTCAGGCCCTGACCAGCTTCAGCGTTTCCTTCTGGATCAAGAGCTTGAATCCTGCCCCGAGCCAGGACTACGGCGTTGGCCTCTCGAACAAGCTCGGCATCGGTTGTCTCGACCGCACGACCTTGCGGTTCATGTCCTTCAGCTGCTTCTGCGCGGCCGACGTGAAGATCACGGATCCCTACGTATGGCACCACGTCGTCGCCACCTACGACGCCTCTTCGGGCTCGGACCACATGAAGCTCTACGTGAACGCCGGCACTCCGGCGACCGCCGATGAGACCACCAGCTTCGACGTCAGCGATCAGGCGTTCCTGCTGGGCAGATTCAGCGGGTGGGACGACGGTCAGGTCCAGCTGGACGAGGTGGCCAGCTGGGAGTCGACGCTCTCGGCGGCCGAGGTCACCGCGATCTACAACGGCGGCAAGCCTCGGAACATCGTCTCGGACTTCGACGACTACGCGTCTGCGTCCGATCTCAGGGGATACTGGCGGCTCGGCGATGACTACGGTTCCCACACATGGGATCCCGACCAATCCGCCGGAGGCCACTTCATGACCCTGGTCGATGTTCCGGCCGACGACTACGGGGTCGATGACGCGCAATAGCGCGAGCTGTCGGGGCTCACCGGGAGCTTGCGGGGTTCTCCCAAGAGAGCACCCACTACCGTCACGGAGACAGGGCTCGACGAAGCGCGTCTCCGGAGAACCGGGGTGCTTCACTCGACATCGAAGAAGTCGTCGACGAAGCGGAAGAACGATGTCGTGGCCTCGTCTTCCAACCGAGAGTTCTCCGCCGCGGGATGGGTGACCGTCCCGCCGCGTTGCCCCTTCGCCAGATCGTGAGCGCAGTGGAACGCGATCGCCCGCGGCTCAGCAAGAACGAGGGCGCGAACGCCCGAGTCATCCCTCCGTGCGATCGGCCCCTACTTCGCGGGCCAGCACATGTCGCGCTCTCTGTTGAGCTGGCAAGGAACGCCGCGAAGCACTGATCGGCTCGCAATGCCGCGGCTGGGGTGCACCCTCGCCGAGCGCCACGACCATGTCCGCCGATGGGGCGACGAGCCTCCGTGCGGGCACACGGCACACGTTCGCCACGGACGCAGCGGTCCGCGGCGTCTCCGGCGCCCTTCCAGACCTTCCCCGGCCACGCCGACGCGCGCTCGACGCGCCGCTACGCGCGCATGGCCGACGGGGCGCTGCTCGAGGTCCTGCGCCCGCCGCGGGGCGCGGACGGGGCGCGGGGCGCGAAAC
>CAYYUT010000636.1:0-2061 GCA_964474935.1 uncultured Spirochaetales bacterium | reverse complement strand
GCCGCGGATAGGCTCCGTGGGGTGAGCGACGCACGCTTCACGCCCGCGCAGTACGAGCGCTACAAGCGGCATCTCTCGCTTCCCGAGGTGGGGCCTGCGGGCCAGCGTGCGCTCCTCGAGGCGAGCGTCCTGCTGGTGGGCGCGGGGGGCCTCGGCTCCCCGCTGGCCCTCTATCTGGCGGCAGCCGGGGTCGGGCGCATCGGCCTCGTTGACCACGACCGGGTCGACGCCTCGAATCTCCAGCGCCAGGTGCTCTACACGACGCGCGACATCGGCCGGCCGAAGGTCGAGGTGGCGCGGGAGCGTCTCGAAGCGCTGAATCCCGACGTCCGGGTCGAGGCGCACGACGTCGAGCTCGGCGCGGACAACGCGCTCGCGCTGCTGCGCGACTACGACGTGGTGGTCGACGGCAGCGACAACTTCCCGACGCGCTACCTGGTGAACGACGCCTGCGTGCTCCTCGGGCGCCCCAACGTGTACGGCTCGGTGCTCCGCTTCGAGGGCCAGGCCACGCTCTTCGATCCGCCCGACGGGCCCTGCTACCGCTGCCTCTTCCCCGAGCCGCCCCCGCCCGGCCTCGTGCCGAGCTGCAGCGAGGGGGGCGTGCTCGGCGTGCTTCCGGGGCTCGTGGCGATGGTGCAGGCCACCGAGACGCTCAAGCGGCTGCTCGGAGCGGGCGAGTCGCTCTCGGGCCGGCTGCTCCAGCTCGAGGGGCTCGAGATGCGCTGGCGCGAGTTCCGGATCCGGCCGGATCCGACATGCCCGGCCTGCGGCGAGGCGCCGACGATCCGGGAGCTGATCGACTACCAGGGATTCTGCGGGATCCCGCAGCCGGGAGAGGTGACCATGGGATTCGAGGAGAAGTCGGCCGCCGAGATCGCCGACATGCGCAAGCGCGGTGAGTCGTTCCTGCTGCTCGACGTGCGCAATCCGGACGAGTTCGAGAAGGCCCGGATCGAGGGAGCCAGCCTGATCCCGCTCCCCGAGCTCGAGGGGCGCCTCGGTGAGATCGGCGACTGGAAGCAGCGGCCGGTGGTGGTCCACTGCCGCAAGGGACCCCGCGGTGTCGCGGCCTGCGAGCTGCTCGCGGCCCACGGCTTCGAACAGCTCACCCACATGGCCGGGGGTATCGAGGCCTGGTCCCTCACGGTCGATCCGAGCGTTCCGCTCTATTAGATTCCCAGCATGGCGCGACGATCGATTCCCGACCCGCTGGCGCGGCGGCACCTGCTCGAGCAGGCGCCCGATCCGGCGCGGGCTGCGGCCGTGGCGGCTGCCTATCTCGCCGAGGGACGCCGCAACGAGGCCCTCGACTTCCTGGTGCGCGCCGACGATCGCGACACGCTCGCGCGGCTGCGCACAGAGGCGGTGGCGGAGGGTGACGCCTTCCTGCTCCGCTCGGTGTGTCGCGCCCTCGCCGAGGAGCCGAGCGCCGAGGAGTGGTCGCGGCTCGCCGAGGCGGCCGCCGCCGCGGGCAAGGAGAGCTACGCCAGCGAGGCGCGACGCCTCGCGGAGAGGAGCTGAGCATGCTGCGATGCCGCGTGTTCCGGGGGCTCGTGAAAGAGGTCGAGGAGGACGTGAACAAGTACCTCGAGACCCACGAGGTCCAGATCGTCCACATGGCCCAGAGCGAGAGCGGCGAATACGTCGAACGCGAAGCCTTCGAATAGGGCCGCAGGCATGGGCCCTACCGGGCGCCGCGAGACCCCGGCGACCGACGACGTCCCCCACATCCGGATCGAAGGCGCGCGCTCCCACAACCTGGAAGGCGTGACCTGCCGCATTCCGCTCCGGCGCCTCACGGTGGTGAGCGGCGTGTCGGGGTCGGGCAAATCGACGCTCGCCTTCGACACCCTCTACGCCGAGGGCCAGCGGCGCTACGTGGCCTCGCTCTCCACCTACGCGCGCCAGTTCCTCGACCGGCTGCCGCGTCCGGAGGTCGACGCGGTCTCGAACCTCCCGCCGGCGATCTCGATCGAGCGGCGCAACCGCGTCACCAACGCGCGCTCCACGGTGGGGACCGCCACCGAGATCCTCGACCACCTGCGCCTGCTGTTCGCG
>CAYYUT010000635.1:0-2068 GCA_964474935.1 uncultured Spirochaetales bacterium | reverse complement strand
AAGGCCGCTCTCGGCGGCGTGGAAAGCATCCAAGCCATCGGACGGAAGGGGGTCGCGGCCGATCACCCCGAGGTCGCGGGGTTCCTTTCGCGCGTCCGGATACCGCTCGAAGAGTTGGAAGCGCTGATGTACGAGGCCGAGCGCACCTCCTACCCGAAAGCGGCGGCGGCATACGTGGAGAAGCACAAGCCGCAGATCGACCGCTGGATATCCGGCAAGCACTAGCCAACCGGCAGCGCCGGCGGACCTAGCCCCGCGGGGCCAGTAGAATGGTCCGGACAGCTGTTTCAGCCCACGTGCCGACCTCGGCTTGAGAGCCACCACAGACGGGTCCCATGACAGACACCACCCCGCTTGACAGCTCGTACCTGAAGGAAGCCCTCGAGGAAGTGCGACGCCGGCTGCTCGACCAGAGCGGCCGAAGCCGTCTCTTGCACTACCGCGAGATGGCACGCGACATCCCGATTGTTGATGAGATGCCGAACCAGGTTTACGAGCACTTGGTCGTCGATGGGCAGAGCTTTCTCTTCGATCCTCTTTCGGAGGAGCCAGGAGAGGGTGATGCGCCGAGTCGGGATCTTCCGGCGTCGTCCTCGTCGGCCGACGTGGACGACCGCTACCGCGACAACCGTCTCCAGACGCCCTTCACTCGGAAGGAACTGGATCGCCGCCTACTGCGGCTCTACCGCGAGCATCGAACGATCATCGAGGAAACGGGAGCGAACAACTTGTACCTCGCTCTTGGCTTCCTTCGGTGGATCGACGACAAGCACGAGGACGAGAGCCGGCCCCGGCTCGCTCCTCTCATGCTCGTCCCCGTGCGAATCGAGCGAGAGGGCCGAGCTGGCGCAACTCGATTCTCGCTGCATTTCGAGGACGAGGCCCTCGACACCAACTACTCCCTGTTGGAGCGCCTTCGCCATCCCTTCCAGTTCAATCTTCCCCTTCTCGAGGAAGAGACGCCTCCCGAGGAGTACTGGCGCCAGGTCGAGGTAGCGCTGACGACGGTCGCACACCGGGGATGGGAAGTGGTTCGGCAGATGACGCTCGGCCTCTTCAGCTTCCAAAGGCAGGTGATGTGGCATGACCTCGACCCCAAACGATGGCCTCGGCACTCACCCCTCCAGGACAAGACACTGATCCAGAGAGTCCTGACTGGGGCTCCAGAGGGGGGAGTCGGCCCAGGAGCGCTGGGGCACGCCTTCGACATCGACGATCCGAGCCAACCCCCTGCTCAACTCCGCCTGATCCGTGACGCTGATTCTTCCCAGCACATTGCCCTGGTCGATTCCCTTGAGCACGGGGAAGGCCTCGTCATCGAAGGGCCTCCTGGAACGGGGAAGTCTCAAACCATCACGAACCTGATCGCTGCCGCTATCGGCCGAGGCGAAACCGTGCTCTTCGTCGCCGAGAAGATGGCGGCGCTTGAGGTGGTGTACCGGCGGCTTGAAGAGGCGGGCCTTGGGCAGTTCTGCCTTCAACTCCATGGTCTTCGCACAAGCAAGAAAGAGCTGATGGAGTCGCTCCGTTCGCGACTCGACTACGTGGCTCCTTCTGCAGCATCGGTCCACCAACAGAAGAACGACCTCGCACTCGCCAAGAGCCAGCTGCTCTCGACATCAAAGGCCCACTGCAAGAAGGTCGGCCCGAACAAGCTCCCCCTCTATTCGTTCCCTTGGCACGTCGAGCAGCTGCGTCGACCGCTCCCCGAGGAGATGAAGCCCCTCTCTATCGAGGGCCTCCACGACCTGACCTACGAGGTCTTTGCCGAACGTCGAAATCTACTCGAGGACTATGGGCGCGAATGGGACGCCGTTCCCGCCCGGACGCGATCCGCCTGGCGCGGCTTCGCCCCGGAGCTCAGGAGCGAACGGTACGACGAGGCCCACGAAGCCATCGAGCAGGGTCGTGAAGCTTGCGCACGCGCAGAGGCGTTCTTTTCGGACGCGGGCACCGGCCTCGACCTGAGAAGCGACCCCATCTCGGCAATTCTCGATCTAGCCGGCCAATCCGTCTCCGATGTCCTGCCCGAACTGCCTCACGGTGCTCGGCCGAGCGCGATCTTCCG
>CAYYUT010000634.1:0-2069 GCA_964474935.1 uncultured Spirochaetales bacterium | reverse complement strand
AGGCCGTTCTCCGGCGCGTTGCTGGCCAGTTATGAGACGCTGCGCAATCTCGGGTCTCGTTGCGTTCGCGGCGAGATGTCGTCGACGGCGTTGGCAGGCGGGATGTCGGCGATCTCATCCTCCGGCCGGCCCTCGAGCGGGGCCATCGACCGGCCCGTGCTCGCCTCGCTCACCGACGACGACCCGTCCGGGACCGGCGACCCACGCGGGTAGCCCCTGCTGGCCAGCCTCTACTGGCCGAGCGCGGCGCCGTCGGTGCGGGGATCGCTGCCCCCGAAGCGTCGTCCCGTCTCGGGATCGATCACGATCACCTGGGCGCTCGACCAGTTCCGGCTCGAGACCTCGACCTCGTGGCCCCGTTCCCGGAGCGCCGAGACCACGTCGGCCGGAACCGCGGGCTCGATTCGCAGGCGGTCGGGGATCCACTGGTGATGGAAGCGTGGAGCGGCCACGGCCTCCTGGGCGTTCATGCCCCAATCCACCACGTTCAGGATGGTGAGCAGGGTGGTGGTGATGATGCGGGGGCCTCCGGGACTCCCGGTCACCATGAAGGGCCGGCCCTTCTTCACCAGGATGCTCGGCGTCATGCTCGAGAGCGGTCGCTTGCCGGGCGCGATCGCATTGGCGCCCCGCGTGTCGACGAGACCGAAGGCGTTCGGCGTGTCGAGGGCGATCGAGAAGTCGTCCATCTCGTTGTTGAGGATGATCCCGGTGCCCCGCACCGTGATGCCCGAGCCATAGAGCAGGTTGATCGTCTGGGTGATCGCGACGGCATTGCCCTCGGCGTCGACCACCGACAGGTGCATCGTGCCGCCGTCCTCCGCGGGCAGACCGGGCCCGCGGACCCGGATGGCCGACTCGCGCTGCGCCCATCGCCCGGGTGCGCGCCGCCACCAGGGCGGATTGATCCGTCGGGTCTGCCCGGCCAGGTACTCGGGGGAGAGCAGACGTCCGATCGGAACGTCCACGAAGTCGGAATCGCCGAGATAGGCGGCACGGTCGGCGAAGGCGAGCTTCATGGCCTCGACGGAACGATGGATCGAGGCCGAGCTTCCCGCGCCGAGCTCGGCGAGCGGAAAGCGCTCGAGGATCGAGAGCATCTGGAGGAGCGCGATTCCGCCCGAGCTCGGCGGAGGGAAGGAGAGCACCTCGATCCCGCGGTAGCGGCCCCGAACGGGCTCGCGGAGCTTCGCCTCGTAGGCGGCGAGATCCTCGAGCGTCAGGAGGCCGCCGCGCCGCTTCATCTCGTCGGCGATGGCACGCGCGATCCGGCCCCGATAGAAGACCTCGGGCCCCTCGGCGCCGATCGCTTCGAGGGTGTCGGCGAGCTCGGGCTGTCGCAGGCGCCAGCCGGCCTCGATCGGTGTCCCGTCGGGCGGAAGCTGGATCGCGGCGGTGGCCGGGAACTGCTCGGCGAGTCCCCACCCCTTCCAGAGCGCAGCGATCCGCGCATGACGCGGCCCGATCTCGAAGCCCTCGCGCGCCAGCGCGACGGCGGGCCGGGCCACTGTCTCGAGCGGGAGGCTCCCGAAGCGTTCGAGTGCGAGCGCGGCCCCCGCCACCAGGCCGGGAGTACCCGCGGCGAGCGGCCCGAGCCGGGAGGCTCGCTCGGGGACGTCGGGGCCGACGAACATGTCGCGATGCGCGGCGGCCGGAGCGGTCTCGCGCGCATCGATGGCGGCGACCCGTCCGTCGGCCATCCGGATCAGGATGAAGGCGCCGCCCCCGAGGCCCGAGTGGTAGGGATCGGTGACTCCGAGGGCGAGGCTCACGGCGATGGCCGCGTCGACGGCGTTGCCGCCGCGATCGAGGATCTCGAGACCGGCCCGCGCGGCGTTGGCCTCACCCGTCACGCCCATCCCGCGGTCGGACTGGCTCGGGGCCGAGGCCGCTGCGTACGCGGGGGGTGCCCAGGCGAGCGCGATCCACGCGAGCAGGCCGACGAGGCATGTCCGCCGAACCGAGGGTGCGGACGCTGCGGAGGGGGACCGCTTCCGGCGATCGGCCGGGGCGCGCGTCGATTCGGTCCCACGCCTGGCGCCCGACGCAACCTCATCCCCTCGGGGCCC
>CAYYUT010000633.1:0-2080 GCA_964474935.1 uncultured Spirochaetales bacterium | reverse complement strand
AGAACCTCGTCCATGTTCTCCTGCGAGACGGTGCGCCGGATCTCGGCGACGTCGAAGGGCTCGCGAACCAGCTCGAAGGGGCGCTTCTCGCCGAGCGCCCGCAGCACGGGCCCCGGATCGGCAAGTCCCACCACCACGAGCGGTTGGTGGCCGCAGCGCTCTGCGAGCTCGCGCCAGGCCTCCTCCTCGAGCCGGGCGACGTCGATGACGAGCGCGGCCCGGCCGGCGTGCGCATCCAGGAGGCGCTCGGCCGCAGCGGCGTTCCGGGCGGCCTCGGTCTCGAGGCCGTCCGAGGCGAGCGCCGTGGCGAGCACGCGCTCGTGGAAGCCTGCACTCACCGAGATCGCGACGAACGTCGTGGACTGGGGCATCGGGACTTCTCGCGCTGGACGGGTCGGAGGATGCCTCGGATGAGACACGGACCACCCGGCCCGGCCGAGTGTGGAGGAAGCCGCGACCCCGCGCGAGCATCTGGACGACAGTTCGACGCCCTCCCCGCGGCTCCACCCGGCCGGTCCCTCCCCGCCGGTTCCGCCGGCAGGTGGCGGCGGACCAGCCTCGGGGCCGCGCGCACCGCGAGGCCGGACGGACGCCGAGTCCGGCAGCCACGGGCCGGGTCCGGCGCGGCGTCCCGGCTCGGGCGGCGGCGCGGGCATGTCGCGCCCCGGGGCACTCCCTCAGCCGGGCTCGGGGAGTCTCAACAACGGCCAGATGTCGAGGCTTGCGAGAGCCGCCTCGAACCAGGGCCGGTAGCGATCGAACTCCGCCGACGGACAGTCGGCCACCACGAGCACGAGGCGACCGTCACCCGTCTCGATCGCCGCCAGCCACTCGGTGAGCCCTTCGGCGCGACCCTCCACGACGAGCTGGCGGGCCCGCCGTCCGGCGTGCTCGAAGCCCCGGTCTTCGAGGAGCACGCCCCCGCCCACGTAGAAGCCGAGATAGCGCTCGAGATACGACTCGATCGTGGGATAGCGCCGCACGATCACCTGGAACGTGGCGTCGTAGTCCCACGACACGCCGTTCACGACGATCACTCCGTGGCTCGTCCGGATCCGCATCCAGCCGCGGGGCGGATGCAGCTCGTAGCCGAATCGTGTGTCGACGTGCGGCGCCACCGAGAGGCTCGGATCCCCGCTCGCCGGGCCCTCGGGAGCCGCCGATTCCGACCCGGCCTGGGCCATGCGCAGGAAGACGGTGCCGTTCGGAATCTGGTAGAGCGACAGGAAGCTGTTCACGTCCTGCGGCGAGAGCTCGTCGCCGAGGGGGCGATCGCGCGCGACCTCGAACATCAGGTCTCCCGGCACGGGGCTGTGACCGCTCATGCCGAGGACGTGACCGATTTCGTGGAGGGTGACCCGCTCGACCTGGTCCGGGATCAGCAGGCCCGAGGCATCGGCCACGAAGACCCGGAACTCGCTCGCGGCATAGTCGACGAGCACGCGATCGGCGTCCGGGTCCCAGGCCCGGAAGCGACAAACGCCGCGGAGCGGGGTGGCGCCGAGCACCATCAGATCGCTCTCGGGCGCCGGCCCGACCTCGCCACGCAATGCCACCCGGATGTCGGCCCGGAGCGCGGTGTCGACGTAGCGGAAACGGACCAGACCCTCGAGATTCCGCTCCCAGGTCTCGAAGGCGGCGCGCACGGCCGTCACGTAGTGGTGGGCCGGCTTCGGATCGAACTCGTCCTGGAGCGAGTCGGGAATCCGGGGCGGCTCGATGTGGACGCGCAGGGGCTGACGTGCCCCGTCCCAGCGACAGAACACGAGCGCATCTCCGGCAGCGTCGTCGAGTGGGATCCGATGCACCATGAACGGCAGGTAGTTGGGCTCGAGCAGCGACGGGTGGGCTTCGCGGAAGGCGCCGTAGTCACGCCGATCGGGCTCGTAGGCTCCCCAGGGAACCGACTCGATCGTCCGCGGACCGATCACGCCGCAGCCCACCGCGACGACCCCGGCCAGGCAGGCTCCCACCCAGACCATCGCCACCAGCGGTCGGCTCACCCTCGGCGCAGCCCTCGCAGAGCACGCTGGATGTCGCGATCATCCTGGAGGCGACGGGTCGTCTCACGCTGGTCGAT
>CAYYUT010000632.1:0-2087 GCA_964474935.1 uncultured Spirochaetales bacterium | reverse complement strand
GGGACGCACGTAGCTACCGGGCTCGGGACGCGGGGGAAGCCGCTCCGGGGTGGGCGTGAGATCCCCGTAGTCGATCAGGCTCAGCAGGTGGCTGATGCAGTTCAGGCGCGCCGACTTCTTCGAGTCGGCCTTCACCACGTACCAGGGCGCCTGCTTGATGTCCGTGTAGGCGAACATCGTGTCCTTCGCCTTCGAGTACTCGACCCAGCGCATGCGCGACTCCATGTCCATCGGGCTGAGCTTCCAGCTCCGGGTGGGGTCGTCCATGCGCCTCTGGAAGCGCCGCTCCTGCTCGTCGTCGCTCACCGAGAACCAGTACTTGACCAGGGTCGTGCCCGACCGCACCAGCATGCGTTCGAACTCGGGACAGGAGCGGAGGAACTCGTCGTATTCCTCCTGGGTACAGAAGCCCATCACCTTCTCGACGCCGGCGCGGTTGTACCAGCTGCGATCGAAGATCACGATCTCGCCCGCGCCCGGCAAGTGCTCGACGTAGCGCTTGAAGTACCAGCTCGTGCGGTCGCGCTCGCTCGGACGACCGAGCGCCACCACCCGACAGATGCGAGGGTTCAGGCACTCCGTGATCCGCTTGATGACCCCGCCCTTTCCGGCAGCGTCGCGGCCCTCGAAGATCACGACCACCTTGAGGCCCTCGTGCTTGATCCATTCCTGCAGCTTGACGAGCTCGATCTGGAGTCGCGCCAGCTCGGCCTCGTAGTCGCGGGTCTTGAGCTTGCGCTTCTCGGCCTTGATGTCGCCGCTCGCTGCCACCGCGAGGGCGGCAGACCCGTTGCCGGATCGCTTCTTTCCCATGGTCCTGGATCCCTCCTGCGTGCGAGACTCGGTCGCGACGTGCGTCGGGCTGCACACCCGGCAGCCGCCCCGTGCTCCCACCACTCCGCCATCGGCCAGAGAGCAGCAACATCCGTGCCGAGCCATCCATCGGGGCGGTCGAGACCGCGTTGGGCGCCAGAGCACGCGCCCACCCATTCGGGCAGACTTCCAGCCGGCTTCGAGCCGGCGGCTCCGATCCGCGACGCGCGCCGGGCTGCCCATCCCGAAGGCATCGTGGATGCCCGGATCGGCGGCGATCCTGGCCCGGGGGACAGGCGCTCAGGCCAGGCGGACCGCCTCGCGACCGTCGAGGACGCGCCGGGGCGCGATCAGCTCGGACCGCCCCCGTCGCCGTCGGTCGGCCCAGAACCGGCGCACCGCGCGGCCCGCGAGCGCGAGCTTCCGACGCCGCGGCACCACGGCACGTCCGAGACCGACGTCGCAGTCCTGCGCCTCGAGACGGCGTCCGATCTCGGCGTACACCAGACGGGCCGTCCGCACGGCCAACGCCGAGCGCGGCGCGAGGTAGCGCATTCCCTCGTCGGCCGACGCGTAGTAGCGCTCGGCGCGCCCGAGCAGCACCTGCACCGCCCCTGCGAGCTCGGGCCGGGCCGCGTCGGGGAAGTCCGGTCTCGGCATGCGCCCTCGCTCCTCGTCGAGCCACTTCGCGAGCCAGGGACTCAAGAGCTCGTCCGGCAGATAGACGCGGCCGCGCTGCCAGTCTTCCGCGACGTCGCGGCAGACGTTCGTGAGCTGCATCGCCACACCGAGGTGCGCTGCGTGTCTCACGGCGCGCTCGCTCGTGACGCCCATCACGTGGCACATCATCGGCCCCACGGTCCCGGCCACCCGCCAGCAGTAGACGAGGAGGTCGTCGAAGCTCGGGTAGCGCCGGCCGGCGACGTCCATCTCCATTCCGGCGAGCAGCTCGCGGGGATACTGGACGGGGAGTCCCCTCCGCTGCACCACCATCTGGAAGCAGCGCCCGATCGGGTCGGCCTGGGGCTCACCGGCATAGATCGACTCGAGCTCGCTGCGGAGTCGTGCGATGGCGGCCGGGTGCTCGGTCGCAGGAACCGTGTCGATGGCGTCATCGCATCCGCGGCACCAGCCGTAGAGCGCAGCCACCTCGTCGCGCCTCGCGCGGGGGAAGAGGCGCGATGCGAGGTCGAAGCTCCGCGAGTGACGCGCGATGACCCGGCGGCACTCCTTCCAGGGATCAGCCACGCGCGAAGTCCGCCAGCAAGGTCGAG
>CAYYUT010000631.1:0-2090 GCA_964474935.1 uncultured Spirochaetales bacterium | reverse complement strand
CCCGCCGCAGCCGCGACCGACCTCAGGTCCGCCCAACTCCATCGCAAACACGCCACCACGTTTAAAGCACACATCGCCGATTTCGAGCTGGTCACCGGCCTGGCGTCGCTTTGCCGAGGTCTCGATGATTGTCGGGCACGCGCGGCCCCCAAACAGTAGCGATGTCGTGTCGCTCTTGGGGTCGCAGCCAATTAAGAGAACCTTTTTTTCCAACTGCGCCATCATGTAGGAGAGGTTGGCGAGGGTGAAGCTCTTGCCGATTCCCCCCTTGCCGTAGATCGCGACGATCTGGGTCTCCTTCGTCGCGGGTGCGCTCGACACCGGCACGGGCTCCTGCGCGGCCTCGGCGCGAAGCGCTGCGTTGATGGCGTCGACGGGGTCGGCGGCGGCGGGGCGCACGGGGGCGTTCATGACTCGTTCCTCCAATCGAGGACCATCTTCAGGCAGTCGGGGTCGTCGAAGGCCGTCTCGTAGGCCTCGGCCGCGCGTTCGGCGCGCGCGCGATGGGTGACGAGTCCCTCGAGCGAGAGACGTCCCGTCTCGATCCGATCGGTGACGGCTTCGAGGTCGGCCGGGCCCCATTCGGCGGCCACACGGATGCGGGCCTCGCGCATGAAGGCGGCCGGGAAGGCGAAGGAGAGCGGCTCGCTGTAGAAGCCGGCGAGCACCACCTCGCCGCGAGGCGCGAGACGCCCGATGAGCGCATCGAGCAGGCCGGCGTCGCCGCTGACGTCGTAGATCGAGCGGTAGTCGCGTCGCTCGTCCGCGTCGGGATCGATCACGACGTAGTCCGTGGCCCCATCGCGTCGTTGCGGGTTGCGTTCCCAGACGACGGGCGTGTCGCCGCCCTCGAGCACCGCGAGCCGAGCGAGCAGGCGGCCGAGGACCCCGTGGCCGACGATCAGATCGGGCGCCTCGCCGGTGGCAGCGGCGATGGCGTGCTGCGCGGTGGCCGCGAGCGCGATCAGCACCGCGTCTGCGCCCAGGCCCGCATCGACCGGCACCGTCCGGGCGCCCGGCACGACGACCCGGGCCGCGGCGCCCCCGAACAGACCGCGCACGCTGCCAAAACAGCTGGCGCCCGGAACGAAGACGTGGTCGCCGGGACGCCGATTCGATCGGGGTCCGGCCGAGACGATGCGCCCCACCGACTCGTAGCCGGGTACCAGCGGGTAGCCGAGGCCCGGGAAGGCCGGCATCCGACCCGACCAGAGCAGGCGCTCGGTGCCGGTGCTCACGCCCGTGAAGTCGAGATCCACCACGACATCGGCGTCTCCGGGCGGGGCGAGCTCGAGCCGTCGGACGGCGAGCTGTTTCGGCGCCTCGAGGACCACGGCCGTGGTGTGCAGCGAGGAATGGATCGCCGACGAATGAGCGCGAGGAGCTTCGGTCACGATGGTGTCAGCTTACTCTGACAGTGTGGCATGTCAAGCACGAATGACGGCGGGTGACCGGCCCTGTCGCCGGGTTCCCCGAGGGGATCCTCGGGCCGAGCTGATCCGGGCGTACGCAGGCTGAGAGAGGCCGGTCGAGGCCGATCGCGGCGCAGTCGGATTCGGTCTCGTTCGCACCCGGAGCTCACGCGATCAGGGAGCGGAGGGCGAAGGCGCTGACCAGCATCCCCAGCACGTACAGGCTCACTCCGGTGGCGTTGTACCAGGGGGCCCGTTCCCGAGGGGCCTCGAGCAGGCGCCCCATCAATCCGAGCTGCACGGCGAGCAGCCCCCCGATGGCGAGGGCGAATCCGGGTCGGCCCCAACCCACCAAGAGCGCGATCACCGCCGCCTGTGGCACGGCCATCGTCCCGCAGGCGAGCCGGGCGGCGCGTCCGACGCCGAGTTGTACAGGGAGCGACCCGACCCCGAGTCGGCGATCGCCCTCGACCGATTTGAAGTCGTTGAGCGTCATGATGCCGTGGGCACCGAGGCTATAGAGCACTGCCAGCAGGATGCTGCGTCCGTCCGGCATGGCGCCGGCCATCATGACGGCGGATCCGGTGATCCAGGCGAGGCCCTCGTACGAGAACGCGACGGCGGTGTTGCCCCACCAGCCGTTCTGCTTGAGCCGCAGGGGAGGGGCACTGTAGGCCC
>CAYYUT010000630.1:0-2091 GCA_964474935.1 uncultured Spirochaetales bacterium | reverse complement strand
GACGAGCACGCGATGGCCGGCTTCGACCAGCGCGCCCGCGAGGCAGACAGAGACTCCACTCTTCCCTACCCCTCCCTTGTGATTCGCAACCGCAACGATCTTCATGTGCCTCCGTGTTCGCAGTGAGACGATTCCGCCCGATGGAACCATCTCGTCCATCCGCTATCGCGCGATCTCCTGCAACTCGTCAATAGGGAATCTGAAGATCCCGAGTCATCACGGCACCTTGCTCGGCTGCTCGAAGCGGCGAGACGGAGCCAATGCATCCGATGGGGGCGACGGCTCCATTGGAACCAATGGAACCACGATCGATGGCGAACTTCGGAGCTGACTTCTCCCGCTTAGTACGGTAGAAGCGAGGCGTCAGGCAGTTTCTGCCTGTGGTCGTCAGGAAGTAACGCGGGCGGGGCCATCCAACCCTGTCGCACTTGACCGACCGAGATGGGGGAGCGCACCCGGCAAAGCGGTCTACCAGCTGCCTAAGGGGCGAGGACTTACCACCTTGCATGCGCTCTTCCCTGTAGCGCTGGATGCCTCGAGAGGGGCTCGTCCAGTGCGACGGAGGCTCGTCGGACTAATCCTCTTTGGCGTTTGCTGAGAGCCAATCCCGGCGTTCTATCCGATGTCACGGGCCACGGTCGGTCCGGAAGAAGGGCGACGGAGAAATACCGTGAGCTGAGGTGCGTGTGTTTCACGTAAAACAGCCTGCGGCCGTGCTGTTGCAAAGCGGGTGATCCCTCCTCGCAACGAGGAGGCCTAATCCCGTCCAGGGGGCTCGGGCTTGCCACAAGGCGAGCTCGCTCAACCTGGCTCGCGCAGGGAGCCTCGACCGCGGCGACGCGGCGAGCCGGGTCCGAAGCCGGGACCCGGGTATCGGTTGCTCCGATTCTGGAGCCGTAGAAACCACCGAACGTGAAGAGCTCAACTGTGAGAGGCCCAACCGGTCGTGCGGGAGGGCTTGCGAGTGAGTGTTCTGGGAGACGGTGCCGAACCGCGAAAAACTCCGCTGAACGGGTAAGGGGGCTCTTCTGGCTTCGGCCCCCCGAAATCTCGAGGCGCGAGCCTCGAGGAGACTGCGGCCCGCCGGAAGGCGAGCGCGTATCAGCGTAGGACCGCCCGTAGCAGACGGGCTCAGCGACGTGACCCAGAACATCGAGTGCAGCACTAATCCGGGAAGCTCTCGAGGGGCCGGGGTGGTACCCGGTGCCTGGCCAGGCAGCCAGGTGTTTAAAATCCTCAAGAGTGGGAGCGGGTCCTGAGTAGGAAGCGCATCGCCAAGGCGACGCGCGCGAGTGAGCGGCAAGGCAGTCGCGAGCTCGTCCCGGAGGCACGGGTGGTGCCGACCTCCACGGGGCAACGAAAGGGACGACAGGGCATTGAGCCCATCTCGGTCCGGTCTCGGCGGCGCGCTTGCGTCGCCCAGCCCGGAAGGGAGTGAACGCAGCTAGACGCGGCGAGCTTCGGGAGGAGCTCGCCGCCTCTGGCAGCGGATCGGCGGCAGACGGGAGAGGTGCACCCAGAGGTGGCCCTCTCCCGTCCTGGTGGTTGTGAAGTCGCATCGGCGACGCCGCCCGTCGGACTCCTATTGGTCAATGGTCCGCGTAACGGGGAGCAGCTCTTTGCTGGCCCTCCCCGTTTCCGCGTCGACCGCCATGCTGGAGGCCACGGGCCGCGCCGAGAGTCGGCGTGAGGTTCGTGGTCATGGTTGAGTGCTTTCGGTGGGTTGTGCCGTGAACAACCCACTCTTCCTACCTTTCCTTCCTTCCTACGAGGCCGTCCACTCTCGCGGCCGCCGGATCCGGCGGCCCTGCGGATCGATCAGCGTGTCCGGAAACTGAGCGTGCGGAAGAAGATGGAGCGGCAGCAGGCGGGAGGAGTCGGCCTCGCCACGGAGCTCGACGGCCGCGCCTCGCATCGGATGCCGCGACGGCACGTACACGAGAACCCGCTTGAGCGGAAACCGCTCCTTCACGAGACGCACGGCGGGGACCAGGTCGGAGTCGCCGCTCACGAGAACGAGCTGATCGCACTGGTTTCGGTAGACGTCGTCCACCATCTGGATCCCGATCGTGACGTCGGTGCGCTTCTCCT
>CAYYUT010000629.1:0-2109 GCA_964474935.1 uncultured Spirochaetales bacterium | reverse complement strand
GGGCCAGGCGGTCCAGGCCGAGGACGTCGAGATCAGTCCCGAGGAGTGCCAGCGCCTGAAGGCGCTCGGCTACGTCGAGGACTGCGCTCCCGAGGGCACCTGAGCGCGGAGCTTGTTGACGCCCGCCAGGGCGCCCCCTACCTTGGTCGCCGAGGTTCGAAAAACAGGGGGATTTCGAGCGCTTGCAGCCCCTCGAACCCGCCGATCCGCCGAGTCACGGGCACCTCGGGTCTCCCGTCGCCCACGGTCGGATCGTCGGCCGAGCTTGCTAAGCGCCAGCCCATCGACCGAGGCTCGCCCGGGTCGATCCAGCCGGCCCGTCGATCCGCGCCACCGCGCGGGACGGGTCGGAGCCACGCCTCCGGAGACCAGGCTCGGACACTGGCATCCGAGGTGCGGGGATCGACGATCGCGGCGGGTGCCGGGGCGGCGGGCGAACCACAGGCGACAGATCATGACCGACCACGAACGGACCCCGAAGCCGGGTCTTGCCACACGCTCCGTGCACGCGGGCTAACGCGACCGCAACGCCACGGAGGCGGTTCAGACGCCCATCTACCAGACGTCCACCTTCTGGTTCCGCAACTCCGAGGAGCTGCGGGCCTATCAAGAGGGGCGAAGCCAGCGCGACGAGTACGGACGCTACGGCAACCCGACCTGGCGCGCGGTGGAGCAGAAGCTCACCGAGCTCGAAGGCGGCGAGGACGCCGTCCTCTTCGCGTCGGGCATGTGTGCGGCCACCACGACCTTCCTCGCGCTGCTCGAGAAGGGCGCGCATCTCGTCATCACGAGCGACTGCTATCGAAGGACGCGGCAGTTCATCGAGCAGTATCTCGTGAAGCTCGGCGTCGAGGCCACGGTGATCGAGCCCGCCGATCCCAAGAAGCTCGCCGATGCCATCCGCGACGACACGGCGCTCTTCTTCACCGAGGCACCGACCAACCCCTACCTCCGGATGATCGACGTGCCCGAGACGGTGAGGGTCGCTCACGCGCGCGGGGTTCTGGTGATGATCGACTCCACCTTCGCCACCCCGGTGAACCATCGCGCGATCGAGGACGGAGCCGACCTCGTCATCCACAGCGCGACGAAGTATCTCGCCGGCCACAACGACCTGCTGGCCGGCGCGGCCATCGGTGGGCGCGAGATCATCGGGCGTCTGCGATCAGCCGTCGGAGTGCTGGGCGGCGTGCTCGACGCGCACGCGGCCTATCTGCTGCTGCGAGGTCTCAAGACCCTCGACGCCCGGATGGCGCGACACAACGAGAACGGCCTCGCGGTCGCGCGCTGGCTCGAGGCGCACCCCCGCATCCGCCGTGTCTACTACCCGGGCCTCGAGAGCCATCCCGACCACCTAGTCGCCACGCGTCTGATGCGGGGCTTCGGCGGGGTGGTCACGTTCGAGGTCGACGCCGACTTCGACGCGACCGTCCGCTTCATCGATGCCTGCCGCATCCCCTACATCGCCCCGAGCCTCGGCGGGGTCGAGACCCTGATCGAGATGCCGGCCCTGATGTCCTTCTGGGACCGCACGCCCGAAGAGCGGCGTTCGCTCGGAATGACCGATTCGCTGGTTCGATTGGCGTGTGGGATCGAGAACGCCGACGACCTCGTCGCCGACCTCGACCAGGCGCTCGCCGCGCTGGCCTGAGACCCCGCGCGCTTGCGACTCGAACGAGTGGCAGTTGGGGCCGCATCGCCAGCTGAATCGCCGTCCGACAGATTCGCCGTAGGAGTTGGCGTGGCCGCGGATCTGCTGACGAACGACGTCGGCCGTCCGCCCACCTCGCACCAAGACATCGAACCTGTTCACAGCTCAGCTTCGGTCTCCATGGTGAGGATCCATGGTTGGCGAGCCACCGAAGCTCGTCTGACCGTTCAGTTCGCCCTCAACACCGAGGACCGTATCGCGAAGCCCCGCCAGCTCGGACCAAGGGGGTCCTTCGGCCACCAGCCGTCGCTCTCTTCTGGGCCGATCTCGATGCACCAGTGGCCATCCTTGTCCTCGCCACCGATGTCGATGTCCTTGCGATACACGTCGATCCCTTCGAGGACTCGACGGTCAAGTCCGATTCTTGCTGGATTTTCGGGAGGGGGACACGACCTCGG
>CAYYUT010000628.1:0-2127 GCA_964474935.1 uncultured Spirochaetales bacterium | reverse complement strand
CCGGTCGAGCCGGCTGCCGAGCGGTCGCAGCCCCCGGACGCTGGGGCGCGGGCGGCCGTCGATGCGCCGCCGCCGACCGCCTGGGCCGTGCCGCCCGGGCGAGCCGCCGCGGCCGAGCCAACCACGGCCGCGCCAACCACGGCCGCGCCGACGCGTCCCGTCGACGCGCCCCGGCCATCGCGCGACCCCGACGCCCCGCTCGCGGTCGTCTTCGATCGGCTGCGCGCCTTCGCGCAGCGCGAGAACCGGGGTCTGTTCGCAGTGCTCGACGCTTCCGAGCTCGTGGCCTGCGAGGACGATCACCTCCGGATCGTCCTGCCCGAAGGCTTTCCCGCGCGCCGGCTCCGGGCACGCCAGAGCGAGCTCGAGGGCGTGTGTGCCCGCTTCTTCGGTCGCCCGACCCGGGTCGAGCTCGAGTCGACCGGCGAGGACGAGCCGCCTCCCCGGATCGGTCCGGGGCCCGAGAGCGATCTCGCGCGGCGACGGCGCAAGGAAGCCCTCGAACACCCCTCGGTGAATCGCGCCACCGAGATTCTCGGAGCCGAGATCGTCGAGATCCGCCCGATCGGAGGAGGCACGTGAGCGAGAACGACCTGGCGTCCCTGATGCAGAAGGCGCAGGAGATGCAGAGCCGCATGGCCGAGATCCAGCGCGACCTCGCGTCGCGCACGGTCGAAGGCTCGTCGGGCGGTGGCATGGTGACGGCCGTCGCCACCGGCGAGCTCCGGATCCGCGAGATCCGGATCGAGCCCGGCTTCTTCTCGGGCCAGGATCGCGAGATGATCCAGGATCTCGTGACGGCCGCGGTGAACGCGGCCCTCACGAATGCGCAACAGATGATCCAGCAGGAGATGCAACGCGCCGCGGGCAACACGGCCTTGAACATCCGCCTGCGTCCCGCCTGACGCGGCGTGCGAAGCTCGCCTCCGATCGAGCGTCTGGTCGATGCCCTCAAGCGACTGCCCGGCATCGGTGAGAAGTCGGCCACTCGCCTTGCCTTCCATCTGCTTGCAGTCCCGGATGCCCAGGCCGAGGAGCTCGCCGACGCGATCGCACGCCTCAAGCGCGAGATCGTGCTCTGCCAGATCTGCTTCGACCTGACGGAGCGCTCGCCCTGCGTGGTATGCCGCGACGAGCGCCGCGACCCGACGATCGTGTGTGTCGTCGAGGAGCCGGCCGACCTGGCCGCCATCGAGCGCACCGGGAGCTTCCGGGGGCGCTACCACGTGCTCGGGGGCACCCTCTCGCCGATCGAAGGCGTCGGACCCGACGACCTCCGCCTCGAGGAGCTCGTGGCCCGGGTGGGCGAGCAGGGGGTGAAGGAGGTGATCCTCGCCACCAATCCCAATGCCGAAGGGGATGCCACCGCCCACTACATCGCCGAACGACTCGCGCCGCTCGCGGCGCGGCTCACCCGGATCGCGACGGGGATGCCCATGGGTGGCGACTTCGAGTATGCCGACCACGTGACCGTCGAGCAGTCGTTGCGCAACCGCAAGGAGTTGGACTAAAGACCGACCCCGCGCCGGCCGAACACGCCTTGGAATTTGCTTGCTGCGCGCCTGGGGGGCGCGTTAACTTGAAGACGCGAATTTCACCTTCAAACGAGCGGGCTTGGGAGCTTGGCTGCGTATGTTGAGTAGCCAGCTGGTGCTCTACGACGAGGACTTCGGGAAGCTCCTGGGCGTGATCCAGCGCCTGGTGCGCGACGCCTCGGCCAAGGGCGTCTTCCTGGTCGACAAGAACGGCCAGCTCGTGGCTGACGCCGGCGAGATGCACGGCGTCGACACGACGAGCCTCGCCTCGCTCACCGCCGGCAACATCGCGGCAAGCGGCGGCCTCGCGAAGATCATCGGGGAGGAGGAGTTCCCCACCCACTTCCACCAGGGCGCGCGGGACAACCTTCTCATCACCCTGGTGGCGGGCCGCGTGATCCTCGTCGTGGTCTTCGACGAACGCAGCTCGCTCGGTCTGGTGCGGCTGCGGGTCAAGAAGGCAGGTGCCGAGATCGCCCGGATCTTCGAGGAGATCCAGAAGGATGCGGAGCGCGACGATGCGGCTGGTGCGAGCCCCTTCGCGGAGATCACGTACGAAGACATCGACAACCTCTTTGCCGACTAGCGGGCC
>CAYYUT010000627.1:1419-2138 GCA_964474935.1 uncultured Spirochaetales bacterium | reverse complement strand
TGCTTTTCCGCCGTGGCCTCCCCCGGGGGGCGTACTACCGGGTCGGGCGCGGGCCCCGGAGCGGGGGAGTCTCGCCGGGAGCGGACTCGACCCGATCCGCCATCACATGGAGATCCGCGGCATCGGAATCGTGGACGTGCGAGAGCTGTTCGGAGAGGAGGCCGTGCGCGACGAGTGCGAGATCGAGCTGGTGTGTCACCTCGAGCCCTGGGGCGAGGGCACCGAGTTCGAGCGGGTCGGGCTCGAGCGGGGTGTCTTCGAGCTGGCCGGGGTCGTGCGCCCGCTCCTGGTGCTCCCCACCCGACCGGGAACGAGCACGGCCACACTGATCGAGGTTGCGGTGCGCGAGCACCGGGCGCGGGGCGAGAAGGGGAGCGCCGCCGGGCGCCTCGACGCCACGCTGCGCCGCGGGGGGCTGCCGTGAGCCTCGAGAGCCCCCGCATCGTGTTCGTGGCCGGAATGTCGGGGAGCGGCAAGAGCACGGCCATGGCGGCGCTCGAAGACCTCGGTTTCTACTGTGTCGACAACCTCCCCCCGATGCTCATCGAGCAGTTCGTGGACCTCTGCGCGAAGGCCGACCCGCCCATCCGGAACGTGGCGCTGGCGATCGACACCCGAGAATCGGCCTTCCTCGAGGCGGTTCCAGCGGTGATCGCGGACCTCGAGAAGCGCGAGGTCCGGCAGACGATGATCCTGCTCGACTCGAGCAACGAGGCCTT
>CAYYUT010000627.1:0-1409 GCA_964474935.1 uncultured Spirochaetales bacterium | reverse complement strand
ACGCGATCGAGCCGCTGGCGCCCGGCGGGCGGGTCGAAGAGGGGATCGAGCGCGAGCGAGAGCTGCTCGTCGAGCTGGCGCGCATGGCCGACTTCGTGCTCGACACCTCGCGTCTGAACGTCCACCAGCTGCGAGAGGCCGTCGTGCGTCACGTGGTGGGAGCGGCCCGCTCGACGGTGGTGAACCTGGTCTCCTTCGGCTTTCGCTACGGTACGCCCACGGCGGCCGAGCTCCTGTTCGACGTGCGCTTCCTGCCGAACCCGCACTTCGAGCCCGTGTTGCGTCCGCGGACCGGCCGAGACTCGGACGTGGCGGCCTTCGTGCTCAAGAGCGAGTCGGCGCAGGAGCTGCTGGCGCGGCTCGCGGCACTGCTCCGTTTCCTCCTCCCGCACTACGACGAGGAAGGCAAGGCCTACCTCACGATCGGAATCGGTTGTACGGGAGGTCGTCATCGGTCGGTGGCGATCGGCGAGGCCCTGGCGCGCGAGCTGGATGCGAGTGGGCGTGAGGTCAACATCACCCATCGGGATGCGGAGAAGGCGACGTGAACATCGGCGTGGTTCTGGTGACCCACTATCGGCTCGGAGAAGAGATGCTGCAGGCGTTGCGTCTGATCGTTCCGGACGCGCCGCCCTTTCGCGCCGTCGGGATCGAGCCGGCGGACAGCGCGGACCAGATGCGCGCTTCGATCGAGTCGGCGTTGAAGGACGCGAATCGGGGCGAGGGCGTGCTGGTGTTGACCGACATGTTCGGGGGGACACCTTCGAACATCAGCCTGTCCTTCCATCAGGACCATCGCGTCGAGGTCGTCACCGGGGTGAACCTCCCGATGCTGATCAAGCTCGCCACGCTGAACGAGGAGCAGCCGCTCGAGGAGCTGGCCCGTTTCATCAAGGACTACGGCCAGCGCAACATCTCGGTGGCGAGCGAGATCCTGCCGGACGCCAGGGCGTGACGGCCGACGACCCGGGAAGGCTGGCTTGAGCGACTCGTCCCCGCGAGCGCCCGAGTGCGAAGGGCGGTTCGTCGTGAAGCGCGAGCTCGGCCTGCACGCCCGCCCGGCCGGGCGCTTCGTGGCGCTGGCCGCGCGTTTCGAGTGTGACGTCCTGGTGGCGCGCGACGACGACTGGGTGAGCGGCAAGAGCATCCTGTCGCTGCTGTCGCTGGCGGCGGCCAACGGGACGCGGCTGCGTGTCCGTGCGGTGGGCCCCGATGCGAGCGAAGCGGTCGACGCGCTCGGACGGCTTCTCGAGGAACTCGACGAACCGTCCTGACGAGGGACGGCCCGAGACGGGTTCGCGTCCCTGCGGCCGCTGCGGTCCGCGGGCTGCTGCCCCCCGGACGGTCGCTGCGTTCCGCGGGCTGCTGCCCCCCGGACGGTCGCTGCGTTCCGCGGGCTGCTGCCCCCC
>CAYYUT010000626.1:0-2146 GCA_964474935.1 uncultured Spirochaetales bacterium | reverse complement strand
GGATCACCGCCGCCGACATTCCCGTGATGGGTCACGTCGGGCTGACGCCCCAGTCGATCCACCACATGGGCGGATACCGGGTACAGGGGCGCGGCGAGGCGGGCCGCGCCCGGGTGCTCGCCGACGCGCGGGCCGTCGAAGAGGCCGGCGCCTTCGCGGTGGTGCTCGAGGGTGTTCCGGCCGCGCTGGCCCGCGAGATCACCGGCGAGCTCTCGATCCCGACGATCGGCATCGGCGCGGGCGCCGAGTGCGACGGTCAGGTGCTGGTGATGCACGACCTGCTCGGCCTCTCGGAATGGACGCCCAGCTTCGTGAAGCAGTACGCGAACCTCGGCGCCCTCGCCGCCCAGGCGGCGCGTTCGTTCGCCGACGAGGTGGCGAACGGCAAGTTCCCCGGCGACGAGCACTCCTACCGGTAGGCGCCGCATGCAGATCATCCGATCGATGCAGGACGCCCAGGCACTGGCCGACCGGGAGCGCGCCCTGGGCCGGCGGATCGGCCTGGTGCCGACGATGGGAGCGCTTCACGATGGCCACATGGCGCTCGTCCACGAGGCGCGGAGGCGCACCGATTCGGTCTGGGTGAGCATCTTCGTGAACCCCACCCAGTTCGGTGCCAACGAGGATCTCTCGCGCTACCCGCGTCCGCTCGACGCCGATCTCGCGCGCTGTCGCGAGGCCGGGGTCGACGTCGTGTTCCTGCCGAGCCCCGAGGAGATGTATCCGACGGGCGCGCAGACCTGGGTGCTCGTCACCGAGCTCACGCAGCCGCTCTGCGGCCGAGATCGCCCCGGCCACTTCCGCGGCGTCACGACGATCGTCACCAAGCTCTTCCTGGCGGCCAAGCCGCACGTGGCCGTGTTCGGCGAGAAGGACTTCCAGCAGCTCGCGGTCTTGCGGCGGATGACCCGCGACCTCGGGTTCGACGTCGAGATCGTCGGGGCGCCGATCGTGCGCGAAGCCGACGGCGTCGCACTCTCGAGCCGCAACGCCTATCTCGACGGGCCGACGCGGCGCGAAGCGCGCGCGCTCCATCGCGCGCTCGACGCGGCCGAGCGCGCGGTCGCCACGGGTGAGCGGCGCCACGAGGCCATCCTGCATCTCGCTACGCTCGAGCTCGAGAAGGCGCCGTCCGCCGACGTCGACTACGTCGAGCTGCGCTGCGCCGAGAGCCTCGAGCCCGCTCCGCCCAGGCTGGACGGCGCGACGCTGCTCGCCCTGGCCGTTCGTTTCCCGACCCCGACCGGCGGGGTCCGACTGATCGACAACCGCGTGCTCGACGCGCGCGGCGAGGAGAACCCGTCGTGACGCTCACGCTCCTGAAATCCAAGATCCATCGTGCCACCGTCACCGAGGCCAACGTCGAATACGAAGGCTCGGTGTCGATCGATCCGGTGCTGCTGCGCGCCGCCGACATCCTGCCCTGGGAACGGGTCGACATCTGGGATTGCACCAACGGCGAGCGTCTCTCCACCTACGCGATCGAAGGCGAGGAGGGGAGCGGCGAGATCTGCATCAATGGTGCCGCCGCGCATCGGGTGAAGCCCGGTGATCTCGTCATCATCGCGAGCTTCGTCCAGATGGACGCGGACGAGGCGCGACGCTGGAAGCCCCGCCGGGTGTTCGTGGACGGACGCAACGAGATCCGCGACTAGCCCATCCGCCCGACCCCGGGCCGGGCTAGCATCCGGCCGATGGGTGGGGACTCTGGTCGCAAGATCATCGCCACGAACCGCCGCGCCCGGTTCGAGTACGAGGTGCTCGACAAGCTCGAGGCCGGCATCGTGCTCGTGGGCCCCGAGGTGAAGTCGCTGCGCGAGGGGCGAGCGAACCTCTCGGATGCCTATGCGGTCGTCCGCAAGGGTGAGGCCTATCTCGTGAACGCGCACATCTCGCCCTACGACAAGGCGTCACGCGAGAACGTCGACTCGCGGCGCGAGCGCAAGCTGCTGCTGCATCGGCGCGAGATCGCCCGGCTCGCCGGCCAGATCGCCGAGAAGGGCCTCACGATCGTGCCGCTCTCGCTCTACTTCAAGGACGGACGCGCCAAGTGCGAGCTGGCCGTCGCGCGGGGCAAGAAGCTCTACGACAAGCGCGAGACGATCCGTCGCCGCCAGGAGGATCGCGACATCCAGCGTGCTCTGCG
>CAYYUT010000625.1:0-2147 GCA_964474935.1 uncultured Spirochaetales bacterium | reverse complement strand
ACCGCGGCGAGCCCGTGAAGGCCAAGGCGCGCCTTCCGACCCCGATCCGGATCCTCTAGCCCAGCCCGAGACCGGCGCATGATACGCTCGTCGGCGATGACGGCGGATGCACGAGCCGCGAGCGCGCCGACGGCGTGGCTGCGGACGCTGTTCGAAGCGTCCGGCCATTCGGTCTGGCTCGTGGGCAGCGTGCTCGCGTTCTGCGGAGTCTTCGCCTTCGGCCTTCAGGAGCTCGTGCTCGGCCGGCTCCGGATGGCATCCTCCGACCCTCGACTGCTCGCCAACATGCGGGTCGCGGTCACGCACGTGGTGATCACGGCCTATCTCGCGACCGCCTACGTCTACGCCCAGCAGACGACCGAGCAAGCGATCGCGGCGCTCCGACCGCTTCTCGGGCCGCGCCGCGGTGACGAGGCGCTCGCCCGCTCGAGCGGAGAGCGATGGGCGCTCGGGCTTTCGATTCCGGTCGGCGTCCTCGCGTTCGTCCTGGTCAGCGTGACGATCTCCCCCGGTCAGGTGACGCTCATGCCCTCCACCTGGGATCCGGAAGAGAGCTGGCATCGGGTGGTCGGTCTCCTGATGGGAGTCCTGACCATCCGCGTCGCGACCCTGATCGTCGTGGAATCTGGGCGGCTGTCGGCGCTCGCCGGGGCGATCGAACGCCTGGATCTGCTCTCTCCGCGAGAGATCTCGCCCTTCGGGCGCCAGGGGCTGACCTACGCCCTCCTCGTCGTGGGCATCGTGTCGGCCTACGCCCTCTTCCTGGTGGACCTCCGCTATCTGTCGCTGGTCGGTCTGGTGTTGGTCGGCACCCTGGTCGTGGCCGTGGCCGCGTTGATCCTGCCCCTGCGCGGCATCCGTACCCGGATCATTGCCGAGAAGGAGGTCGAGCTGCGCTGGTGCCGCGAGCGGATGCGCGGGCGCCGCGCCCGCCTGTCGGACGATCCAGGTGCCGACGGCATGCGTCTCGATGAGCTCGTCGCATGGGAAGCGCGCATCGAGAGCGTGCGTGAGTGGCCTCTCGACGTCTCCAGCTTCCGGCGCTTCGGGCTCTACCTGCTCTTGCCGCTGGGGTCGTGGGCCGGCGCCGCACTCGTCGAGCGCTTGATCGACGCCCTCCTGGGTTGAAGACCGACCGACCTGGGCGGCGAGCCCGAGCGAGTCGCAACTGCCGGGCGCGATCGGGCGCGACGGGATGGGGCCGCGGGGCGAGGTCGCCGGCCGGGCCTCCGGCACCTGGGATCCGGCAAGACTGCGCCACGGGAAAGGAACAAATGGAGCGAGACGCTTCCGAGCTCGCACGGCTGGCGGAAGAGACGGCCTGCGTCTACGAACGACAAGCCGCGGTGTTCGATCGGCAGCGCCCCAGGGGTCTCCACGAACAGGGCTGGCTCGAACGATTCGCTGCGTTGCTGCCAGCGGGTGGCTCGGTCCTGGACGTCGGCTGTGGTGCCGCCGAGCCCTTTCCGGCCTGGTTCATGGGGCGCGGGTTCCGGGTGACCGGGGTCGACGTCGCGACGACGATGCTCGCCCTCGCGCGAGCCAGGTTCCCGGACGGCGACTGGCGTCATGCCGACATGCGTCGCCTTCGTCTCGGCGAGCGATTCGACGGGATCCTCGGATGGCACAGCTTCTTCCATCTCACGCGGGAGGAGCAGCGCGCGACGCTGCCGAGACTCGTCGGCCATCTCGCGCCGCACGGCGCCCTGATGCTCACCGTCGGCCCGAGCGAGGGCGAGGCGATCGGCCGGGTGGGCGACGAGCCCGTCCATCACGCGAGCCTCGACCCCGAGGAGTACGAGCGCATCCTGACTGATCTCGGGCTCGGGATCGTGCGCTTCGTGGCAGAGGACCCGACCTGCGGCGGCAGTACGATCCTGCTCGCGCGCAAGCGGCCTGCCCCCGGACGAGCGAGGGAGTGATCCCGTTCCCGACCGCGCCCGGCGGGTCGATCGGTCGCCCGATCGGGCCCGCCCCCCCCAGAGCGCTCGGTCCGCACCTCGCGGGGGACGATCGAGGATCCAATGGGTCGGGAAACGGAAAGCGCCCGGAATCCATGGGACTCCGGGCGCCTCGACGAAGTGGTAGCGGGGGCAGGATTCGAACCTGCGACCTGCGGGTTATGAGCCCGCCGAGCTACCAGACTG
>CAYYUT010000624.1:0-2148 GCA_964474935.1 uncultured Spirochaetales bacterium | reverse complement strand
GGACCCCGACAACGACGCCGGGAACATCACCATCCTGCTCGCTGACACGCTGGAGATGACGGATGGTCGGATCGCCACGGAGGCCCTCAACGGCCTGGGGGGCAGGATCCGGATCGAGGCAGCGAGGCTGATCTCCCTCCTGGACTCGGAGATCACCAGCAGCGTCACCGAGGGCAATGGCGACGCGGGCGGCGTCGAGCTGCGCAGCGACCTCGTCTACCTCAACCGGGCCAGCGTGGCGACGAGCGCCACGGTGAACAACGGTGGCGACATCCTCATCGACTCGGACTTCCTGGTCATCTCCGCCGACAGCACCCTGGATGCGAGCGGCGGCGACTCCGACCTGGCCGTCGACGGCGAGATCATCCTGCGCACCGTCGAAGAGGACCTGCCCCAGGAGCTCGCCCCGCTGCCCGAGACCTTCTTCGACGAGGCCGACGAGCTGCGGCGCAGCTGCGCGGCCCGGCGCGAGCGCGGCGGCAGCCTCACGGTCCAAGGGCCCGTCCTGCGGATCGGCCCGGACGGCCCCTTGCCCATAGAGCCGCCACCCGACCATGAGCAGCGCCGCGGGGCATCGGGCAGGCCGCTCCCCGGCTGGCAGGCGGGGTCGGGGCGCATGGAGTCGGGGGGCTGCCGTGGCTAGCCGACTCTGCGCCGACCACCGGGACTGGCGGCCGGGCAGCGCCGGGCTCGGTGTGCTGCTCTGCCTGGTCGCCGTACTGACGCCGATCGCACTCGGCGGCCAGGCGCGCGCCGTCTCGGATGCGCGGGCCCCGGAGTCCGGGCCGATCCTCTCGGATGGCCAGCCGGTCTACGTGGCCGAGTGGCGCGTGGTCGGCAACAGCGTGCTCGAGCCCGACGAGCTGGCCGAGGTGCTCGCGCCCTTCGCGGGCCGCACGCTGCAGACGGAGGAGCTCATCGAAGCCCGCAACGCGGTGACCCGGCTCTATCTCGACCACGGCTACATCACGTCCGGGGCGCTGCTTCGAGACCAGGTGGTCCGCGAGGGCGTCGTCGAGCTCGCACTGGTCGAAGGTCGGCTCGGCGAGGTCCACGTCAGCGGCCTCGAGCGCATGCGCACCAGCTACGTCTCCGAGCGCCTGCGCGGGCGACGCGGAGAGGTCCTGAACATCCGCCGCCTGGAACGACGGCTCCAGGTGCTCCAGCTCGATCCGCTGATCGCCCGCGTCCAGGCCCACCTCGAGCCCGGCGTCGCGCGCGACGAGAGTCGCCTGGCCGTGGTGGTGAGCGAGAGTGCGCCCTACATGCTCGAGGCGGGCTTCGCCAACGATCTCTCGCCGAACCTCGGGAGTGCGCTGGCGCGCCTCGAGGGCGGCCGCCTGGACCTGACCGGCCTGGGCGATGCGTTGCTGGGCGAGCTCAAGATCTCCAATGGACTGGTGGGCATCGAGCTGGGCTACTCGATTCCAGTCCACCGCAGCGATACCCGCCTCTCCGTCGACTACCGCCACGACTGGACCGCGGTGGTGAGCAGCCCGCTCGATCGCATCGAGGTCCGGGGGAGCCACTACACCGTCGGCGCCACGCTCTCCCAGCCCATCTACCAGGGACGGCGAGCGCGTTGGGTGTTGGGTCTCACCAGCGCGCTCCGTCGCAGCCGCTTCCTGCGCGAGGCCGGCCAGCTCCTCGGAGAGCGCCGGCTCACCGAGTGCCTGGAGACGCTCGCCCTCATGGAACGGCTCGAACCGGTTCCCCCGGTGCGCCTGTTCCTCATGCGGGCGACCTGCTACACGCGATTGGGTCAAGCTCGCCTGGCGCTGGAGGCCACCAACCGGGGCCTCCCGCTGCACCCAGGCGAGCTGCGGCTGCTGTCCAAGCGTTCCATGATCTGGCACCAGCTGCGGAACGAAGAGCGCTCGACGGCCGACGCCCGGGCGGCCGCCGCGGGCGAGCCCCACTCGGCCGACGACTACGTCGCGCTGGCCTCAGCCCTGGCCACGCTCGAGCGCTACCAGGAAGGGCTCGCCGCCTGCCAGCAAGCCCTCGACCTGGCCCCAGGCAGCGAACCCGCCCTGGTCGCTCAGGTCACCTGTCTGGTCGGGCTGGGCGAACTCGAGGGCGCCCACGGTGGGGTGGACGAGCTCGAGCGGCTGGTGCCGCCCGCGAGCGCTCGCCAGCGGGGCGTGG
>CAYYUT010000623.1:0-2149 GCA_964474935.1 uncultured Spirochaetales bacterium | reverse complement strand
CGAGGGCTATCCCGGCAAGCGCTACTACGGCGGCTGTCACGTGGTGGACGAGGTGGAGAACCTCGCCCGCGAGCGGGCCAAGGCCTTGTTCGGCGCGGAGCACGCGAACGTCCAGCCGCACGCCGGCTCGCAGGCCAACGAGGCCGTGTACCGGGCCTGCCTCGAGACGGGCGACACGATCCTGGCGATGAATCTCGATCACGGCGGACACCTGACCCACGGCAGTCCCGTGAACTTCTCGGGCAAGCTCTACCAGATCGTTCCCTACGGCGTCCGCGAGGACACCGAGCAGATCGATCTGGACGAGGTGCGGCGCCTCGCGAAGGAGCATCGCCCGAAGCTGATCCAGTGCGGCACCACCGCCTACTCGCGTACGATCGATTTCGCCGCCTTCCGCGAGATCGCCGACGAAGTGGGGGCTCTGCTCTTCGCCGACGTCGCCCACATCGCGGGTTTCGTCGCCTCCGGACTGCACCCGAGCCCCGTGGGACGCGCCCACGTGGTGGCGACCACGACCCACAAGACCCTCCGCGGCCCCCGCGGCGGCCTGATCCTGTGCGATGCGAGCCTGGCGAAGAAGATCGACTCGGCGGTGTTTCCCGGTGGCCAGGGTGGCCCCCTGATGCATGTGATCGCTGCCAAGGCGGTGGCGTTCCTCGAGGCGCAGCAGCCTTCCTTCCGCGACTACTGCGCCCAGGTGCTCGCGAACGCCCGCGAGCTGGCCGCAGCGGTAGGGGGCGCCGGCTTCAAGGTGGTCTCGGGCGGCACCGACACCCATCTCTTCCTGATCTCGCTCGTCGAACGCGACCTCACCGGGAAGGCCGCCGAGCTCGCGCTGGATCGGGCCGGCATCACGGCCAACAAGAACATGGTCCCCTTCGACCCGCGGACTCCCTTCGTGACGTCCGGTATCCGGATCGGCTCGCCGGCGGTCACGACGCGGGGCATGCGCGAGCCCGAGATGCGCGAGATCGCGGCGCTCATCGTGTCGGCCCTCGAGCGCCCGGGTGACGTGGATCGTCTGGACGGTCTGCGCGCCGAGGCCGAGGCACTCTGCCGGCGTTTCCCGCTCTATCCCGATCGCTGGGACGATCCTTGCTAGCAGCCCCCCGGGCTGGGTCCCGCGCCCGACGACCCGGCCCCAGGGTGGCCGGTCGGGGGATCGGCCAACTCCGCCACACCGGTCGGGCCGCGAGCGCGGAAGACTGAGCGGTGCGTTGTCCCTACTGCGGCACCGAGGACAATCGCGTGATCGATTCACGCCTCGGTCGCGAGGGTGCCGAAATCCGGCGACGCCGCGAGTGCAGCGAGTGCGCGCGCCGCTTCACCACACGCGAACGGGTCGAGTTCGCACTTCCCAAGATCATCAAACGGGACGAGCGTCGCGAGGAGTTCGACCGCCAGAAGCTGCTCGAGAGCATCGAGAGGGCCTGCGTGAAGCGACCCGTCTCCGTCGAGGCCGTGGCACGCATGGTCGATCGGCTCGAGAAGCAGCTCCAGGACCTCGGCGAGAGCGAGGTGACGAGCGCAGACGTCGGCGAACGGGCGATGGAGGAGCTATTGGCCCTCGATCTCGTGGCGGCGGCACGCTTCGCCTCGGTCTTCCGCCACTTCGAGGGAGCCGACGACTTCGCCCGCTTCTTCGAGCAGGCGGCGTCGCTGCGACGCGAAACGGACTCCTGAAGGCCCGATGCATCCGGACGCGGCGATGCGGCTGGCCCTGGCGCAGGCACGGCGCGCCTCGGGGCGGACCTGGCCGAATCCGCCAGTGGGCGCGGTGGTCTTCCGCGGGGCCCGGGTGCTGGGCCGCGGATTCACGCAGCCGGCCGGGGGGGCGCACGCCGAGATCGTGGCCATCGAGAGGGCGGTCCGCCGGTACGGCTCGCGCGTCGTGCGAGGCGCCTCGCTGGCGGTGACGCTCGAGCCCTGCACACACCACGGCCGCACGCCGCCCTGCGTCGAACGCGTCCGCGACGCCGGGCTGGCGCGGGTCTTCGTCGGTCACGTCGATCCCAACCCGTTCGTCTCGGGCCGGGGGCTGCAGCGCCTGCGCCGCGCCGGGGTCGCGGTCTTCCCCGGTGTCCTCGAGTCGGAGTGTCGGGCCCAGCATCGGGGCTTCGTCGAGGTCCAGGAGCGGGGTCGTCCGTGG
>CAYYUT010000622.1:0-2157 GCA_964474935.1 uncultured Spirochaetales bacterium | reverse complement strand
CAGCTCGTGAACATCAACGAGGGCATCGAGACGCTGATCGAGCTGAGCAGTCCGTAGCCGACCGACGAGGACGGCGAGCAGCCGATCGATGCGACCGACACCCTGCTGCGTTCGCTCACGGCCAGCAGCATGATCGGGCGCGAGGTGGTGGCGGCCGGGGACCACTTCGAGGTCGACGCCGACATGGACGCCGTCGACCTGCGCTTCAGCCTGGCGGGCCCCGCGGCCGAGGTCGAGGTCGTGGTCCGGGACGAGGCGGGCTCGATCGTGAACACCCTGCAGCTCGGCCGGGCCGACACCGGCGGTATCCAGGAGGCGAGCTACGACCTGCGGAGCCAGAGCGGCTCGCGGATCGCCGACGGGGTCTACCAGTTCGAGGTGCGCGCCCGGAACCTTCCCGACACGCCGGTGTCGAGCCAGACGATCGTCTCCGGCCGCGTCACCGGTACGGGCTTCGGGACCGACCAGCCGGTGCTCTTCCTGGGCGAGGTCGCCGTGCCGCTCAGCAACGTGATCGAGATCCAGGAGCCGGGCTCGTGACCGCCTGGATCTCGACGCTCTGGCGCCGACTCTGGCGACGGGAGACCCCGCGTTTCGCGGAGCTCCTCGAGCGCGCCCATCTCGACATGGAAGGCGTGACCTTCCGGGCAGACGGACTCTGTCGGGTGCTCGAAGCATCCGATCGCCGCAACCGCGACCGCAATCGCAGCCACAACAGGCCCCCCGGCCGTTCACGCTGAACCCCCGAGGAGGAACCCCGAGTGGGCGTTTCCAATGCATTGTTCGCAGGTGTTTCCGGGATCAACAGCCAGTCGACCGCCATCCAGGTGCTCGGCGACAACATCGCCAACGTCAGCACCCCGGGCTTCAAGGAGCGGCGGGCCGACTTCGCCGACATCCTGGGTCGGAACCTGACGGCGACGGGCGGGACGGGCCAGATCGGTGCCGGCGCCAAGACCGCGAGGGTGACGCAGATGTTCACCCAGGGGAGCTTCGAGTCGAGCTCGCGGGTGACCGACGTCGCGGTCGAGGGACAGGGCTTCTTCGTGGTCCGCGGCGATCAGGGCACCTTCTTCACCCGGGCCGGTCTCTTCACCTTCGACGACGAGGGTTTCCTGACCGATCCGCTCGGGAACCGGGTCCAGGGCTTCGGGATCGACGAGCTGACGGGCACCTCGAACGGGCAGGTGGGCGACATCCAGCTCGATACGTCCGTGGCCGAGCCGAACCAGACGTCGCTGACCCAGATCTCGGCGAACCTCGATGCCGAGGCCAGCACGATCGCGGGCGGCTTCGACCCGTCGGATCCGAACGGCTCGTCGAACCACCGCACGGTGATCACCGTCTACGACTCGCTCGGGATCGCCCACCAGATGACCGTCTTCTTCACGAAGACCGCCAACAACACCTGGGAGTACAACGTGACGCTCCCGACCAGCGAGACCACGGTGGCGCCGGCCAACACGGGCGATGACTTCGTGGTGATGCCGACCGGGGGCACTGGAACGCTCACCTTCGATGACGACGGTGAGCTGATCTCGACCACGCCCGATCCGCTGGTGGACGTCACCCTCGAGTTCAACGGGGGCCAGAACCTGGTCCAGGACGTGGCGCTCTCGTTCGGTCCGGTCAACGGGGTGGGCACGGGAGAGCCGACCACCCAGTTCGGTTCGGCGTCGAACACGAACTCGTTCACCCAGGATGGATTCGGGGCGGGGCTGCTCCAGAGCATCGCCATCGATCCCGAGGGCAACATCGTGGGCCAGTTCAGCAACGGCCAGACCCGGGTCACCGGGAAGCTCGCCCTCGCGAACTTCCCGGCAGTGGAAGGCCTGCTCTCGGTGGGCAACAACAACTTCCAGGAGACCCGACTCTCGGGCCAGCCGATCGTCGGTGAGCCTCGGGTGGGCCGGTTCGGATCGTTCCGGTCGAACGCGCTCGAGAACTCGAACGGCGATCTCGCCACCCAGTTCGTGCGTCTGATCATCGCGCAGCGCGCCTTCCAGGCGAACACGCGGACGATCTCGACCACGAACGCCCTGCTCGGCGCGCTGGTGTCGCTCGGCCAGTAGCCGGGGACTGTGCGTGCACTCCCGGGGGCGGGGGGGGGGGGGCCGCCGGCGCAACCCCCACGGAGAGAGCAGGCGGGGGGACGGG
>CAYYUT010000621.1:1333-2158 GCA_964474935.1 uncultured Spirochaetales bacterium | reverse complement strand
CGAGACTGAGCGCCACCCCCACCACGAGCCCGAGCGCCCCCCCGCCAGCCAGCAGGGCGGCCGGCGTGGGCCGGCGCGCCCGAAGCGCCGGCGCGGCCAGTCCGGCGGCCAACGCCACCATGGCACCGCGCGACCCGGTCGCGAGCGCGGCGGCCGCGGCGAGCAGGCCCGCCGCCGCGCGAATCCAACGCAGCGATGCCCTCTGCGGCCGCGAACGCCGCTGCATGATCGCGCCCGTGATCCCCACCGCCCCGAGCGCCGCAAGTGGGATCCCGATGTGGTTCGGATTCACCGGCAGCCGCTCGGCGACCACCGGCAGGTAGGGCGACGACAGATAGGCGAGCGCGAAGACCACCCCGACCGCGACCAGCAGGTCGGTCGTGCCGTGCACGAACCTCGATCGCCGCGGCATCAGAAGGATGGCGCCGTAGGCGGCGAGCACCGGGAGCGTACGCGCGATCGATTCGAGCGTGGTCCCCCGGTCGATCGACCAGAGCCAGCTCGCCCCGAGCAGCAGGGCGAAGGCGATCCACCAGGCATGGCCGGGGAGGCGCGGAGTCTCGATGCGCCCTCGCCAGGCGACACCGGCTCCGACGGCGACGAGCGCGAGACCTCCGGCGAGACCCATCGTGAGCGTCCCGGACGCATCGACACCGCCCCGAAGAAACGGGAGCGTCGCAGCCGCGACCCAGAGTGCGGCCATCGCCAGACATTCCAGACGAGTCAGGAACCGGGGCTCGGCCCCGCCGCTGGCCATCCGTGCATCCGACGCCGGCGTGACGCCGGTGCGGCGCGTCCCGGGTCTCGGTCTCGGATAGGGCTTTC
>CAYYUT010000621.1:0-1323 GCA_964474935.1 uncultured Spirochaetales bacterium | reverse complement strand
CGATTCACGCATGAACCCCGTCGGGGGGAGCCGTCGGGGAGGGTGCTGGCCATCTGCCAGTCCACTAAGCGGACGCCGCCGTCGCAGACTTTAAGGGAGCACTCAAGATTTCTGGCCGCACCGCCGAATCACGCGCCCAGCACGAGGGAGTACGGGCCCTGCCCTACCACTTCCCGGACGACCAGAGGGGGGTCGCCGAATGCGCTTGCTTGCAGTGATCGTGACGTCCATCTCGCTTGCGGCGTGCGCTACCCAGCACGTTCCGCCGACGGCCGTCCGTGCGCCCGTCTCCGTGTCCGACGACCTCCTGAGGCTCGTCGAGAAACGCGTGATGGAGCACGACGAGACCTATCGGATCCGTCCAGGGGACGAAGTGACCGCGACCGTCTACGGTGCGGATGATCTGAACACCACGGCGCGTGTGACGTCCGCCGGAACCATCTACTTCCCGCTTCTCGGCAGCATGACCGTCGAAGGCCTCACCGAGGAGGAGCTGCGCCAGAATCTCGAGCTCCGCTACGGATCCCGCTACGTGATCAACCCCTCGGTCACGGTGTTCGTGTCGGGCTCGCAGCCTCCGACCTGTCGGATCCTGGGCGCGGTGTCACGTCCGGGCTCCTACGAGGTGCGGCCTGGCGATTCCCTCCTCGACCTGATCTCGATGGCCGGAGGGACGGACGGAGACGTGGCGCCCGTTGCCTTCCTGCTCCCGGCGGAATCCAGGGACGAGCTCGTCGCGCAGGTGCGTTCGAGCCTCGATCCGAATGGAGTCGACGCCACCACCGGTCTGCCCCACGTCGCTGGCCACGCTCCGGCGGCCAGCCCGACCAACGTCCAGATCCCGCTCCAGAAGCTCATCGAGGAAGGCGACCCCCGGGTGAACGTGCCGCTGCGCGACGGTGACACCTTCACGGTGATCTCGGCGGAATCGGTGTACGTGACGGGCGCGGTGGCCCAGCCCGGAGCGATCGCTCTCCAGCCGAACATGACGCTCACCCAGGCGCTCGCGCTCGCGGGAGGCGAGGACGACTACGCGATCCTCCCGTCGACCCGCATCATGCGTCGGAATCCCGAAGGCGGAGAGGCCATCCGTATCACGGCGGACGTCCGGGCCATCCTCGACAGCCGTCAGCCGGACATCGAGCTCCAGCCCGAAGACGTGATCTTCGTGCCGGCGAGCGCGCTCCGCGCCGCCTACAACGAAGCGTTCCGCTACCTCACCGTCCTGGCGATCTTCGGGTTGCGTCTGTTCTAGGGGAGCGTGTGCAGCCGGCGAGACCGACAGCGTCCGCCCCTCCGCACGACGCCCGATCGACGCGCCCC
>CAYYUT010000620.1:0-2159 GCA_964474935.1 uncultured Spirochaetales bacterium | reverse complement strand
CCGCTGCGTGGCACCCCTCGAGCCCGTCGCGGGAGCGCGCGCCGAGTACCTGCCACGGGGCGTGCTGGCGGTGCTCGGCCCCTTCAACTTCCCCGCCCATCTTCCGAACGGCCACCTCGTGCCGGCCCTCGCGACCGGCAACACCGTGGTGTTCAAGCCGAGCGAACAGGCCCCGGCCGTCGGTGCCTGGATGGAGGCGCTCTGGACGGAAGCCGGGCTTCCCGACGGCGTGCTCGGCCTCGTCCAGGGCGGGGCCGAGACGGGGCGCGCGCTCGCGCTCGACCCCGACGTTAATGGGGTGCTCTTCACCGGCTCCTACGGCGTCGGCCGCGCGCTCCGCGAGGCGACGCTCGACCAGCCGGGCAAGCTCCTCGCGCTCGAGATGGGCGGCAAGAACGCAATCGTGGTGTGCGCGGATGCCGACCTCGAACTCGCCCTCGCCGAGACGGCGGTCTCGGTGGCCGCGACCACCGGACAACGCTGCACCTGCGCGAGCCGGCTCTTCGTCGCCCGCGAGCGCATCGACGAGTTCGGCGAGCGGCTGCGATCGATGCTCGCAGGCCTGAAGGTCGGCCCGCCGCTCGAGCCGGGTGTCTTCATGGGGCCGCTCGTCTCCCGGGCCGCCTCCGAGAAGCTCGAGCGCTATCGGCGGATGGCCGAGGAGGCCGGAGCCGAACGGATGCTCGAGGTCGACCCGGGCCGGCCTCCGCCCTATGTCGGTGCCGGTCTGGTCCGTTTCCGATCGACCGCCCAGGAGCATCCGTACCAGCGCGACGAGATCTTCGGCCCCGAGGCGGCCCTCTACCCCTTCGACGACCTCGACGAGGCCATCGCCGCCGTGAACGACTCGGACTATGGGCTCGCCGCGGCCCTCTTCAGCCGCGACCGGGCGCGCTTCGACTTCGCGGCGCCCCGCGTCCGCACCGGGATCCTCAACTGGAACCGGGGCACGGTGGGCGCGAGCGGAAGGCTTCCCTTCGGTGGACGCGGAAGGAGCGGCAACGACCGTCCCGCCGGCATCGTGGCCGCGCTCTACTGCACGGTGGCCCAGGCCCGCCTCGAGCACGCCGGGAGCTTCGATCGCGACGCCCTGCCGCCGGGCGTGCCGGACCCCGGAGAACACGCGTGAGCGCCGACGGCTTCGAGCGCACCATCCGCAGGACCGGGTCATGAACGCAGACGGGATGGCACGCACCATCCTGATGGGCGACCCGTGAGCGCGAGCGGCTTCGAACGCACCATCCTGATGGGCGACCCGACCCACTTCAGCGTCCAGGGCGGCGCGAACCCCCACACCCGCACGCGCTGGGGCACGCGACGCCGCGTCGACCGCGCGACCGCGATCCGCCAGTGGCACGATCTCAAGCGGGTCCTCGAGGAGCTCGGCGTCCGAGTGATCGTGGTTCCACCCGATCCCGCTCAGCCGGGGCTCGTGTATCCCGCGAACGCCGGCTTCCTGGCCGATGTCGATGCCCGCAAGCCGATCGGCGAGAAGACCTTCTATCTCTCGAACCTGATCGACACCCGCGCGGGCGAGCGCCCGCACTACGAGCGCGTGCTGCGCGAGGCGGGCTTCCGGGTCGAGCGGATCGACGAGTCGTTCCGCTTCGAGGGGGAGGCCGACTTCTTTCCGACCGGCGGGCTCCATCTCCTCACCCACGGTGGGCTCGAGCGGCAGCGCTTCGTGCCCCGCCTCGGGATTCCACCCTGGAAGCGGGTCTACGGCTTCCGCACCGATGGGCGCGTGCTCCGGGAGCTGGCGCCGATCGTGGCGCCGCGTCGGGTGATCCGGATCGAGCTGGTGCTCGAGGCCCACTACCACGGCGACACCGCGGTGTGTGCGTTCGGGCGCGAACGCGAGCACCTGCTCGTCTATCGCAAGGCCCTCTCGACCGACGGCGCCCGGGTGCTCGACGAGCACTGCGGCGACGCCTGCATCGAGCTCGGCGACGAGGACGCCGCACGCTATGCCGCCAATTCGTTCACCCTGGCCGATGCCACCGAACCGATGCTCGTGATGCCGGCCGGCGTCTCGCAGCGACTGCTCCACCAGATCCGTGAGCGCGGCACCACCCCGGTGACGGTCGACGTCTCCGAGTTCCTGAAGAAGGGCGGCGGCTCGGTCAAGTGCATGATCGGCGACCTCGGGCCGGTGAGGG
>CAYYUT010000619.1:0-2164 GCA_964474935.1 uncultured Spirochaetales bacterium | reverse complement strand
ACGAGCTCGAGCGCGAGCATCGCTCCGGTGAACGAGAGCGCCACGGCCACCAGAATCGTGAAGGGATGGACGAAGCTCTCGAACTGGGCCGCGAGCACGAGGTACACCACGAGGATCGCGAGCAGATAGGCGAAGGCGAGCGCGTTTCCCGATTCGAAGAAACGCTCGGACTCGCCCGAGAACGTCACGTTGTAGCCGCGACCCTTCGGCACCACCTCGGAGGCGATCCCCGCGATCGACTCGAGTGCCGTGCTCTGCGCCACCTCACCGAGCCGCGCGGTGATCGTCACCGCCCGGAAGCGATCGAAGTGCGGCAGGGCGCGGGGCGCGATCGTCTCGTCCGCATCCACCAGCGAAGCCATCGGGATCAGCTCGCCCTCGCTGCCACGCACGTAGAGCCCGAGGAGGTCGCGGGGGTTCGAGCGGGCGCGGCGCTCGAGCTGTGCGATCACGTCGTAGGTCTCCCCCCCGAGCTTGAACGACGAGATGTCGAGACCGCCGAGCAGGATCTGCAGCGTCGTCGCGATCTCGCGGACCGAGACTCCGAGATCGCTCGCCCGGTTGCGGTCGATCTCGATCTCGAGCTGCGGCTTGTTCAGGTAGAGATCGGTCTGGAGGTTCTGGAACCCGGGGACGGCGCTGGCCCGCGCCACGATCTCGTCGGACAGGCGGGCGAGTTCCTGGATGTCGTCCCCCTGGATCACCATGGACACGGGGGCGGCGGCGAATCCACCGAGAGGCTTCGGATTGACCGCGAAGGCCGTGAGACCGGCCACCTCGCCCAGACGCTGGTTGAGGTTGCGCACCACCTCGTACTGGGCCCGCTCACGCTCCTCCTTCGGCTGGAGCATGCTGAACACCGCGCCCTCGTTCACCAGGCCGGGCGTGCCGAGACCGAGCGCCACGACCGAGAAGACCCGCTGCACCTCGGGGGTAGCGAGGAAGAGCTCCTCGACCTGGCGCTGGTAGCGGTCGGTGTATTCGATCGTGGCGCCCTCGGGCGCCCGGGTGAAGGCCACCGCGCTGCCGCGATCGTCGTAGGGGATCAGCTCCTCGTCGATGCGACCGTAGAGGAATACCCCGAGCCCGACCCAGGCGAGCCCCACCGCGACCCAGATCGCGGGTCGTGCGAGCGCGATCGGGAGGATGCGGGCGTAGGCGCGGCCCGGGGCGTCGAACAGGCGGGCCAGGGCTTGCCTGAACCGGCCCTCCCGGCCGCCACCCCGGATCACCAGCGCACAGAGCGCGGGCGACAGGGTGAGGGCGACGAACCCGGAGAGGCCCACCGCCGCCGCCACCGTGACGGCGAACTCGCGGAAGAGGCGCCCGGTGGAGTCGGTGAGGAAGGTGAGAGGGAGGAACACGGCCACCGTCGAGATGGTGGCCGAGACCACCGCGAACGAGATCTCGGACATGCCCCGCCGCGCCGCTTCGACGGGCCCATGACCGTCCTCGACCCAACGCGTGATGTTCTCGAGCACGACGATGGCGTCGTCGACGACCAGACCGATGGCGAGCGTCACCCCCATGAGGGTCAGGGTGTTGATCGAGAAATCGAGCGCGTAGAGCAGGAAGAAAGCACCCACCACCGAGACCGGAATCGCGACGGCCGGGATCAGGGTGGCCCGTGCGCTCCGGAGGAAGCAGTAGATCACGAGCACCACGAGGATGACGGCCTCGTAGATGGTCTGCTGGACCCGGTCGATCGAATCCCTGATGAAGACACTCGAGTCGAACGCGACCTCGAGATCGAGGCCGGGCGGGAGTACGTCTCGCAGCTCGTCGACCGCTTCGCGCACCCGATCGGCCACGTCGAGGGTGTTGGCCTTCGACTGCTTCACCACTCCGATCCCGAGCCCCGGGGCGCCGTAGAAGCGGACCGTCTTGGGGTCGTCCTCCGGACCCACCTCGACCCGGGCCACGTCTTCGAGCCGCACCGGATTGCCCGCGCGATCGGCCACCACCAGGCGCCGATAGGCTGCGGCCGTTCGCAGCTCGCCCAGGCTCCGCACGGTGAACTCCTGGTCGACGCTCTCGACCCGGCCCGAGGGAATGTCGACGTTGCCCCGTCCGAGGGCCGAGGTGACGTCCGCCACCGTGAGGTCGTGCGCCGTGCGGCGCGAGTTGTCGATCCAGGCCCGCATCGAGAAGCGCCGCTCGCCCG
>CAYYUT010000618.1:0-2176 GCA_964474935.1 uncultured Spirochaetales bacterium | reverse complement strand
GGTCCGCTGAAGCAGAGGATGGGGCCACGAAGATCGCGCTTGAGGGAGAGCACCGCGATGTACTCGACGATCCGGTCTTTGACCTTCTCGAGGTCGAAATGGTCCTCGTCGAGGATCTCCCGGGCGGCGGCTGGATCGAGGCGATCCTCCGAGAGCTTCGCCCAGGGAAGATCCGTCATCCATTCGAGATAGGTGCGGATCACGCCGTGCTCCGCCGAGGCCGCCGGGGTCTGGGCGAGGCGCTCGAGCTCCCGGGTTGCCTGCTCCTGGGCCTCTTCGTGCATGCCGGCCGCTTCGATCCGCTCCCGCAGCCGATCGATCTCGGCCGAGGTGTCCTCGGTCTCCCCGAGCTCGTTGCGAATCGCCTCGAGCTGCTGACGCAGCATGTAGTCGCGCTGCGTCTTCCCCATCTCGCTCTGCACCTTCTCGCGGATCTCGGTCTCGACCGAGAGGGCCTGACGGGCGCGGGTGACCTCGGACGCCACGATGCGCAGGCGTTGCGCGATGTTGCGCTCCTCGAGCACCCGCTGCTTGAGGGCCACGTCGACGTCGAGATGGTGGATCACCAGGTCGGCGAGCTTCGACGGATCGTCGAGGTTCCCGGCCAGCACCTGGAGCTCGGCCGACAGGCGCGGGCTCTCGCCCACCAGAGCCGCGAACTGCTGTGTGAGGTTTCGCTGGAGAGCCGTGACCTCCACCGAGTCGAGTTCGCCGACCTCGTCGATGCGTGCCACGCGGGCTTCCAGGAACTCGTGACCCGGAACGAACTCGGTGAGCTCGGCCCGCGCGATCCCCTGCACCAGCAGGCGATAGGAATCGTCCGGGAACTTGAGCATCCGCACGACCCGTTGAACGGTCCCCACGCGGAAGACGTCGTCGGCCTCGGGGCTCGACTCGGTGGGTCGACGCACGGCGCTCGACACGAAGAGCCGGTCGGGCCGGGTCAGCACGAACTCGATCAGCTGTTGCGACCGTTCGGTGTTCACCAGGAGCGGGGAGATCAGGAACGGGAAGAGCACGGTGTTCTTGAGCGGCAACACCGGAAGCACGTCGGGCAGCCGGCGCAGATCACCCGGGCCCGGATCGTCGGTGGTGTCGACGACGACCTCGCTCTCGTCCCCCTGTCCCGGGAGCTCCTCGGGAATGATGCGACGCTCGTCGCTCACGAGCCGTCTTCCGGTGCGAGGGCTCCGGCCTCGTCCGTCTCGCCAGCCACATCGATCCGGCGACGCGTGGGGAGCCTCTTGGGCAGCACCACGTTCAGGAAGCCGCCTTCGAAGCGCGCCGATACCTGGTCGCGCTCGAAGGGCATCGGCACGTGGAGGCTGCATTCGAACGGACCGAAGGTGATCTCGATCTGGTGGTGCCGAAGCACGTCGGCATCGGCCGGCGGAAGCCGCTCACCGAGGATCTGGAGGCGGTCGTTCTCGACGGAGACCTTCAGGTCCTGCTTGCGGACGCCAGCGAGCTCGACCCGCACGACCAGAGTCTTCTCGGTCTCGTACACATCGATGTGGGGCCGCCAGCGATCGCCGCGAATCCGCTGCGAATAGTCGCCGAGCAGCTCGGCGAAGGGGTCGGTCGACTTCTTCTCCACACGCTTCTCGCCCGGCTCACGAGCCCTCAGGCTTCTCCTCTGTGTACTCGGCGTCGATCACGTCGCCGTCGTCGCTTCCCTCGGAGGCGGCCGCTGCCGGCTCGCCCCCGGCCGCCGGTCCACCGGCCTCCTGCTCGGCTTTGTAGAGCGCCTCGGCGATCTTGTGCAGGGCCGCCTCGAGCCTCTGCCGCGCCGGATCGAGCTTGGCGTCGTCGCCGCTCTCGAGGTCCTTCTTCGCCTCGGCGATCGCCTCGTCGAGTGTGTTCTTGTCGGCCACGGGCATCGAGTCGCCCTTCTCTGCGACCATCTTCTCGGCCTGGTAGACGAGCGAGTCGAGCTGGTTGCGCTTCTCGATCGATTCGCGCCGGGCGCGATCGTCGGCGGCGTGCGAGGCGGCCTCGTTGACCATCCTCTCCACCTCGTCCTTCGAGAGGCCTCCCGAGCCCTCGATCCGGATCGACTGCTCCTTGCCGCTGGCCTTGTCCTTGGCACCGACCGAGAGGATGCCGTTCGCGTCGATGTCGAAGGTCACCTCGACCTGGGGCACGCCGCGCGGGGCCGGCGGGATCCCGTCGAGGA
>CAYYUT010000617.1:0-2183 GCA_964474935.1 uncultured Spirochaetales bacterium | reverse complement strand
GGGGTGGGGCTGTCGACCTGGCTATTCCCAGAGCGTATGTTCGTCGACGATGTCCGTCGTAACCACTGGCCGTCCGCCCGGCTCGACCCTTCGCGACCCCGATCCGCCGGCCCCGGCAGACGCGGAGCGAGGGTCCACGCCGGGACGGGGCACGAATCCGTTCGGCGCCGCACCGGGTGCGGACGCCGCCGTCCTCCCGACCCCGGCATCCGCTCTCTGGAGCCAGCGCCACACCCTGAAGGCCCTGAAGCCCAGGCTCGAGCGCCTGATGGCGACCGTCGATCATCGCCAGGATCTGGTCCCGTATCAGTGGGGCCAGCTCTTCGCCTTCGCGACCGAGTTCCGCCCGGACCTCATCCTTGAGCTCGGCCGCGGCCGAGGAAACTCGACCTGTGTGTTCACCGAGGCGGCGAGACGCTCGCCCGGCTGTCGGGTGGTGAGCGTCTGCAACTCGAGCGATTGGCGGGTCCGGACGCGCCGCGACGTCGCCCGCGAGGTCGAGCCCGACTGGTTCGATCCCCTCGAGATCCTGGAAGCCGATCTGCGCGAGGTGGACTACGCCCCAGTGGTCGGCGACGCCAAACGCGTCTTCGTGTTCTGGGACGCGCACGGCTTCGACGTCGCCGAGTGCATCCTCGGAGAGATCTTCCCGCGGATCGCCGGTGGCGACACCCTGATCGCGATGCACGACATCAGCGACGTCGCGAGTCGCGATCGCTTCGACCGGAGCTACCGCGACCAGCCCCTCTGGCGTGGCAACAGCTGGGACGGGCCCCGCCTGATGCTCGGCAATCTGATCGGATCGGTGGAGCAGCTGGTCGCCATCGCCGACTTCGCTTCGCGCAACGGCTTGAGGCTGCGCGGCGCCGAGGAGAGTCTCGAGCGCGAGATCGGGAACGACCCCGAGCGGATGTCGGAACTCGAGACCCTGCTCGGCGAGCCCTGGTTCTCGACCCGGCTCCTGGCCCATTGGATCTGGTTCTCGCTCTCCGAGATGGAGCGGCCGCTGCAGACGCCCGCCTTCACGGTTCCGAGCGCGGCTCCGGAGGAGACCGCGAGCAGCCTGCAGCGACGTGAGATCGCCGCGCGCCTATGCGACGACCTGGCGCGCGACATGGGCGTCGACGGAAGACCGAGCTGGACGACGCGCGCCCGGATCGTGGCCAAGCTCCTGCTGCGCCGCTACGAGCAACGGCCGCGACGGACCTCGTCTTCCTGAACGGTCGATCGCTCCTGGACGATCGCTCGCCCCACCCCGAGATGCCCCTGGGAGCCTGCCCAGGGCCGCGAAGCAGACCGCCGCCCTCTCAGCGCCGCCGAGGACGCCGCGTCCCTCCGACCGGTCGCCAGCGTGCACGCATGCGGGCACGTTCCTCGTCCCGGTAGAAGTGCCGCGCCGGACGCGACTCGTAGAAGTAGTCCAGCACGTCGTCGGGAACCTCGAGCCGTCCCAGGAAGGCCGCCTGGATCGGCGCGGTCGGCTTGGCCTTCGAGAGGTTGGTGTCGGGAAGCGCTGGCACCGCGAGGTCGAGCAGACGACCGAGCTCCGGACGGGCCCGCACGGCCAGATCCTCGAAGCGCAGCAGCACCAGCGAGAAGCGTCGGTTGGCGAAGTGGTCCGCTCCCCGTTCGCAGTCGAAGGGCCGGCGGAACACATCGAGACCGAGAGCAGGCGCGAGCTCCTCCTCGAACCAGACCGTCGGCCGCCGCACGAGCTCGAAGCCGTAGCGCCCGAGCCCGTCCGACGGAGGCATGCCACGGACGGCGGCGTCGCAGAGCGCGAGGAAATCGTCGACGAGGCGCCCGACGAACTGCGGATCTGATCGCGCGCGCTCCGATGGCTCGGGATGGAAGTAGCGGAGGTTCTGGAAGAAGGCCGACACGACCTGGGCGAGCGGATCGCGAGACAGGCTCACCACCGGAAGCGGCGTCCGGGGTCGGCCCTCGAGCACCACCCGGTGGATCCGCTCGCGCAGACAGGAACGACGCAGGTCCCGCACGACGTCCACAGGCAGCTCGTCTTCGGCCACGAGGCGGTCGCGGAAGGCGAGCATGCGGTCGGACAGGAAGTGCGACTTCATCACGATGGCTCGCGGATCCGCCGCGCGGATCGCTTCGACGATCGCGGACGACCCGACCTTGCCCATCTGGAACACGAGGATCTTGCGGCGCTCGGGCTGGTC
>CAYYUT010000616.1:0-2186 GCA_964474935.1 uncultured Spirochaetales bacterium | reverse complement strand
CGCAGCGCGGCGAAGGTCGCGCGCCGCATCGACGAGGATCAGACCCCCGAGAAGATCGCCTTCGGGATCGCGATCCACTCGGAACGCCACACCGCGATCGGCGCCGAGCCGCTTCCCTGGCAGCTCTTCGAGGCCGCACTCCGCATCGCCGTCCCCGCTGGCAAGGCGCGGTTCTTCTTCGTGCGCATGGTCGACTCGGGCGAGCTGGTCGCCGGGGGTCTCTACCTCCTCCACGGTACGGTGATGGACCTGCTGATGGCTTCGGGCGATACCGCGTCGCTCCAGCATCGGACGACTTACGCGCTCGCGATCCATGCCATGCGCTTCGCGCGACGCCGCGGCATCCGCTGGTTCAACTGGCAGGGATCGCCGCCGGGGAGCGGGGTCTACGAGTACAAGAAGGGCTGGGGATCGGAAGAGATCCCCTACGCCTACCTGACCCGGGTGACGGGTGATGTCGCACCGATCCTCGCGAGCACACCGGAGCGGATCCGATCGGCCTACCGTTGGCATTACGTGCTGCCGTTCGATCGCCTCGGGCGCGAGCTGGCCGATGCGGTCGGCGAGAGCCATCGTGCCGAGGCCTGGCGGGCCGGCGGAGACGATCCCGGATGAGCGGATCGGATCGCGCCGCGCCGGCCGCCTGGGCGCGGCGCCGGCCCGACGTGGTGCGGCACTACGAGCGGCTCCTGAGGGAGCACGGGGCCACTGCGCATGGCATGGAGTGGAAGGACGAGGCCTCGCAGCGGCTGCGCTTCGATGTGCTCTGCGAGGTGTGTGGGCTCGAAGGGCGCACGCTGCACGAAGTCGGGGCCGGCGCCGGCCATCTGGTCGACCATCTGGCCGCGCGCGGGATCGGGGCGCACTACTCGGGCAGCGACGTCGCCCCGGCGATGGTCGAGGCGGCGCGGGCGCGTCATCCGGACCACGAGTTCGCGGTCGGAGACCTCTTCGACGATCACCGGCCCGAGGCCCACGACGTGGTCGTTGCCTCGGGCGTCTTCAACGTTCGGATGGACGAGAGCGACGAGGCCTGGGGAGAGTACGTGCGAGAGGCCGTGCGCCGGATGTGGCGGCGCTGCCGGGTCGCCATCGCCTTCAACCTGATGAGCGACCACGTCGACTTCCGCAAGCCGATCCTCTATCACGCCGACGCCGGCGAGATGCTCGACTTCTGTCGACGCGAGCTCTCGCGCTACGTGGTGCTGCGCCACGACTACCCGCTCTACGAGTACACGATCTACGTGTATCGACGCCCGCCCGAGCGCCTGGGCGAGCCGCTCGGATCGGCCGCGGCGGGTCACTCCAGGTAGCCGAGCGCGCGCAGGGCCTCCTCCTCGTCGGCGCCGAGTGGAGCCGGCTCGGCTTGGTCCGCGGGATCGCCTCGTCGCAGGGGCGGCAGCTCGCTCGCGAGCTGGCGCAGCCGGCCCTCCTCGCGATCGGCGCGGTTGCGCAGCTCGCGGGGGTCGTCGGCCAGGTGGTAGAGCTCGCGCCGTCCCGCGTGTTCGATCAGCTTCCAGTCGCCGTCGATCACGGCGGACGCCGCCTCGCCGGTGAGCGGGCCGAGCCGGGTGCTCGCGCTCCGGCCGCGCCCGAAGAATTCGAGCTGCACGGGGCGGCGTCCCGGCCGACGCAGGTCGCGTCCCGCGCCGAGCGGATCGGCCCCTGCGATCGCCGTCACGGTGGCCGCCACGTCGAGGAGGGCGGCCGGCCCGTCGGGCGCGGGGAGCCGAACACCCCGGGGCGGGACCACGATCAGGGGAATGCGGACCTGTTCCTGGTAGAGCGCGCTTCCGTGCGACACGTGAGAGTGCTCGCCGAACGCCTCGCCATGGTCGGAGGTGATGAAGATCCAGGCGTCGTCGAGCCGTCCGCGTTGCTCGAGCTCGGCCAGGAAGGCGCCGAGATCGGCGTCGAGGGCGCGGATCTCCTCGTCGTAGAGGTCTCGCGCCAGCGCCGCACGGTCGGGCTCGTCGTCGGCGTAGAGGAAGTGGAGCGAGCGACGCGCGCCGTCGCGCGAGAAGGTCCCGGCCACGTCGGGACGCGGGGCGTAGGGCGTGTGGGCGTCCATGTAGTTGGCGAGCAGGAAGCAGGGGTGTTCGCGGCATCCGTCGAGGAACGCGAGCGCGCGGCGGTTCACGTGCCCCGCGACCGGCGTCGGTCCGCGCACGTCGGCGGAGAGGGTC
>CAYYUT010000615.1:0-2187 GCA_964474935.1 uncultured Spirochaetales bacterium | reverse complement strand
ACTTCCGCGGCGCCAGAGCTCACTGATGTCAGCGAGGTCGAAGTCGAACGGTTCGTCGCCTTCCTCGGCCAAGCGATCGGCGTGTCGCAGGAGGTCGAAGCCCTCGGCGTAGGCCTGCATCATGCCGTACTCGATGCCGTTGTGGACCATCTTGACGAAGTGACCCGAGCCGGCCGGACCGCAATGGAGATAGCCCTCCTCGGCCGTGCCGCCGACGTTCTCGCGGCCGGGCGTGCGCGGGATGTCGCCGCGTCCGGGGGCGAGGGTCTTCAGGATCGGATCAATCCGCTCGACGGCCGCCTTCGGTCCGCCCACCATCAGGCAGTAGCCGCGCTCGATCCCCCAGACGCCACCGCTGGTGCCAGCGTCGACGTAGTGGATCCCGCGAGGCGCGAGCTCCTTGGCGCGTCGCACGTCGTCCTTGAAGTACGAGTTGCCGCCGTCGATCACGACGTCGTCCTTCTCGAGCAGGGCGCCGACCGCCGCGATGGTCTCCTCCGTGGGCGCTCCGGCCGGCACCATCACCCAGACCGTGCGGGGCTTGTCGAGCTTCGACACGAACTCTTCGAGCGACGACGATTTCGTGGCGCCTTCGGTGGCGAGCTGGTCGACGGCCTCGGCGCTGCGGTCGTACACCACGCACGAGTGCCCGCCCTTCATGAGGCGGCGCACCATATTGGCTCCCATCCGGCCGAGTCCAATCATTCCGAGTTGCACTGTCGCTCCTTTCACGCGCGCGCGGCGCGCTCCTTCACGTCCACGCGATCCCCGTCGCCGACGATGACCCGCTCGGCCATTCCCACGAAGAGGCCCGTCCCCACCACCCCCGGGATCGCCAGGATCCGGTCCTCGAGCACCTCGGGCTCGTCGATGGCGCTGGTCTTGCAGTCGAGCACCAGATTGCCGTTGTCCGTGACATAGGCCTTGCCGGCCTCTTCCCGGATCCGAGGCGGCAGGCCGAGCTCTTCGAGCCGGCGCTGGCAGAGCGCCACGCCGAACGGCACCACCTCGACGGGCAGTCGCCCCCGCGAGCCGAGCTGCGCGACCAGCTTCTCCGGACCCACCAGGATCACGAGCCGACGCGAGGCCGAGGCCACGATCTTCTCCCGCACCATGGCGCCGCCGTAGCCCTTGATCAGATCGAGCGACGGATCGACCTCGTCGGCCCCGTCGAAGGTGACGTCGATGGTGGCGACCTCGTCCATCGAGCGAAGCGGTATGCCGAGCTCGGAGGCGAGATCGGCGGTGACCTGCGACGTCGGAACGCCCACCACCCGGAGCCCCTGCTCCACGCGCTCGCCGAGCGCCCGGACGAAGGCGGTCGCGGCCCGTCCCGTCCCGAGCCCGACGATCTGATCGTCGCACACCAGCTCGAGCGCCTTCTCGGCCGCGGTCACGGCGTCTCCGGCTGGAGCGACACGCTCAGCTTCGGCCCACGCGCGCGATCTGGGCCTTGGCGGCCCCGACGACGGCTTCCGTGGTGAACCCGAAGCGTTCGAGCAGCTGCGACAGCGGAGCCGAGGCACCGAACTCCTGCATCCCGATGCTGTGGCCCTCCCGTCCGACGTAGCGGGCCCAGCCGAAGGTCGACGCCTGCTCCACCGAGACGCGCGCAGCGACCTCGGGAGGCAGCACGCTCATCCGATAGGCCTCGTCCTGTCTCTCGAAGAGCTCCCAGGAGGGCATCGACACCACCCGCGCGCGCACGCCTTCGGTGACGAGCTGCTCGTGCGCCTGGAGGCAGAGGGCCACCTCGCTCCCGGTCGCCAGGAGCAGCACCTCGGGATCTCCCGACGGCGGATCGGCCAGCACGTAGGCCCCACGCTGGAGCCCCTCGGCCGGGCCGAGGGCCGTCCGATCGAAGGTCGGCACGTTCTGGCGCGTGAGCACGAGCGCGACGGGCTCGTGGCGCAGCTCCATGATGAGCTTCCACGCCTCGACCACCTCGTTCGCGTCGGCCGGACGCAGCGTCACCAGCCCGGGGATGGCGCGGAGCCCGGCCAGCTGCTCCACCGGCTGGTGGGTGGGCCCGTCCTCGCCGACCCCGATCGAGTCGTGGGTGAACACGTGCACGGTCGGGAGCTCCATCAGGGCCGAGAGCCGGATCGCCGGCTTGGCGTAGTCGCTGAAGATCAGGCAGCCCGAGCCGTAGGGCCGCACCATGGTGAGCGACCGGCCGGTCAGGAT
>CAYYUT010000614.1:0-2193 GCA_964474935.1 uncultured Spirochaetales bacterium | reverse complement strand
GTGCCTCGGGCGTCTGCGCGTCGAACCACAGGCCGGTGGGTGTCCCGCGGCTCGCCCCGAGCGGGACGACCGTGTCGCGGGCCCCGCCGCGTCCGAAGGCGATGACGGGGCGACCGGCCGCCTGGGCCTCCACCGCGACGATCCCGAAGTCCTCCTCCTGGGGATAGACGAGGGCCCGGCAGCGCGCGTAGAGGTCGGCGAGGGCCGCGGCGGCGATCCGCCCGAGGAATCGGACGTTGGAGGGGGCGGTGGCCTCGATCGAGCGACGCGAGGGTCCGTCGCCCGCGATCCAGAGGCGCTCGCCCGGCAGGCGTCGGAACGCCTCGACCGCCAACGCCTCCTGCTTGTAGGGGACGAAGCCTCCCACGAGCAGGAAGAAGGGCTCGGGCGGCCGTCCGTTCGGCTGGATGCGATCCGTGGCGACGGGAGGGTGGACGATGGGGGCCGAGCGTCCGTAGTGGCGCCCGATGCGGTCGGCCACCGCGCTCGAGATGGCCACGAAGCGCTGGATCCGGTCGGGGGTGCTGGCTCGCCGGTCCCATCGCCGAAGCGCTGCCGCGAGGGGCCAGCTCGCGAGCCGCTCGAGTCCACGACCGAGATAGGCATCGGCCTGGTCCCAGACGTAGCGCATCGGCGTGAGGCAGTAGCAGAGATGCGGCGTGCCGGGAGCTACCCGCACCCCCTTCGCCACCGCGTGGCTCACCGAGACGACGCGATCGTAGCCCTCGAGCCGGAAGCGCCCGATGGCCCACGGCATGAGGGGGAGCGCCTTCCGATAGTGGCGCGTCGCCCCGGGGATCGACTGGAGCGGACTGGTGTGGATCGCGAGCCGCTCGATCGCCGGTGAGGTCGCGCCGGGCCGGTGCACCAGGGTGTAGAGGTCGGCCTCGGGATGGAGCCGGGCGAGTTCGTCGAGTACCCGTTCGCCCCCTCGCATTCCCGTCAGCCAGTCGTGGACCAGCGCGATGCGCATCGGGCGGACGGTAGCCGGGGCCCGTCGCCGACTCGACCGCCCATACAGATTCGCCCCGATACGGATTCGAGTCCGTAGGGAGTCAACCGACGTGGATTGGACCGCCCAGACGTGTGGGCCGGGCGATGCGCCGATCAGCCGGTGGCGACGTCGTCCGTCTCGCGGGGACCGTCCACCGGCTCGAGGGCCAGCCCGAGCACCTCTTCCACGGTCTCGACGCTGCGGACCTCGACCTCTTCGCGCACCTCGGCGGGCACTTCGACGAGGTCCTTCTCGTTCCGGTGCGGAATCAGGACGGTCCGGATCCCGGCCCGGGCGGCCGCGAGGATCTTGTCCTTGATCCCTCCCACCGGGAGGACGCGTCCGCGAAGCGAGATCTCACCGGTCATGGCGACGTCGCCGCGGGCGTGGCGTCCACTCAGCACCGAGACGAGCGCGGTGGCGAGCGCGACGCCGGCCGAGGGCCCGTCCTTCGGGACAGCGCCCGCCGGAACGTGGAGATGGAGCTCGCCCCCCTCGAGCGCCGGGTTGGCGAGACCGAGCGTCTCGGCGTTGGCGCGCACCCACGAGATCGCAGCCTCGGCCGACTCGCGCATCACGTCTCCGAGCTGGCCGGTGAGCTTGAGCCGCACGCCCTTGCCCCCGGGCGTGGCGCTCGCCTCGACGAACAGGATGTCGCCGCCGTGGTTCGTGCGCGCGAGCCCCACGACGACGCCGGCCGTCCGGGTCCGCTCGGCGCTCTCGGGCAGGTGCGGCGGCGCCCCGAGGGCTTCGCGCACGAAGTCGGGGTCGATGGTGAGCGCCGTTCCTTCGGCGACGCCGCCTTCGACGATCTTCCGGGCGCACTTGCGCACCAGGCTCGCGAGCTGGCGATCGAGGTTCCGGACTCCGGCCTCGCGGGTGTACTCGTCCACCAGCAGCCGGATCGCGGCCTCCGTCAGTGCCACGCGTTCGTTGTCGAGGCCGTGGGCTTCGAGCTGTTTCGGCACGAGGTGGGCCGTGGCGATCGCCACCTTGTCCCGGTCGGTGTAGCCGGGGAGCTCGATCACCTCCATGCGGTCGAGCAGCGGAGCTGGGATGGTGGACAGGGTGTTGGCCGTGGCGATGAAGAGCACCTTCGAGAGATCGAAGGGCACCTCGAGATAGTGGTCACTGAAGTTGTGGTTCTGCTCGGGATCGAGCACCTCGAGCAGGGCCGAGCTTGGATCGCCCCGGAAGTC
>CAYYUT010000613.1:0-2201 GCA_964474935.1 uncultured Spirochaetales bacterium | reverse complement strand
GATCGCCCCCGGCGATGATCACCGAGTACTGGTGGATCGGATAGGTCGGGTCGGGACAGAGGACGACGTCGCCCGGACCGATCGTCATGAGGACGAAGTGCGACAGGCCCTCCTTGGCCCCGATCACCGCCACGGCCTCGCTCTCGGGATCGACCGCGACCTGGTGGTTGCGCTCGTACCACTCCGAGATGGCAGCGCGCAGGTTCGGGATTCCACGCGACGCGGAGTAGCGATGATTTCGCGGATTCCGCGCGGCTTCGCAGATCTTCTCCACCACGTGCGGGGGCGTGGTGAGGTCGGGATTGCCCATCCCGAGATCGACGATGTCCTCGCCGGCCCGACGTGCGGCGGCCTTGAGTTCGTTCACCACGGCGAAGGTGTAGGGCGGAAGCCGATTGAGCTTGTTGAAGTCGTGGTGGAACCGGGAACTCATCGCATGCTCTCCTGGGCGCTCGCCGGGCGGCACCGTCCGGCACGAACGAACCGATCGATCCGGCCGAACCGATCGATCCGGCCGAATCGGTCGATCGTGTCGATCGTGTCGATCGCATCGACCGGGATCGCGGCCGCCGAACACGGTCCTCCTTCCGGAGTGTCGCCGCCGCGCGGCCTCCCTGCGAGCCGCCCGCCGCCCTGCGCCCTCACGAGGCGCCCGACGGGCTCCGGAATGAGTCCGTAACTGTCCAAGATTATTGAAGAAAACGATTCGCGGCAAGAGCGCCCGGGAGCCCCCCGCGGCACGGGATCAGGGGTCGCCCCGACGCCGGAAGGCCCCGTAGAACGGAAGTCCGGTGGCGGCCATGGCCAGCCCGACGACGCACTCGGTCGGGGTCTGGACGAGCATCTGCCACGCGATCCAGGCATTGGCGGCGACGTAGAGCGCCGGCACCACCGGGTATCCCCACGCGCGGTAGGGACGACGTCGCTCCGGCTGGCGCCAGCGCAGCGCGTAGAGCGCCAGTACGTCGGCCATCGTCGCCAGAACGAGCGCGATGACCGTCGTGTCGAGCGCCTTCTCGTTCAGGTTCTTGGCGCCCGGCTCCGAGAAGAGCAGGACCAGGAGTCCGATGGAGACCGCGCCCTGGATGGCGATCGCGCCGTGGGGGGTGTGGAACCGGGCATGGGCCTGCTCCACGCCACGGAAGAAGAGGCCGTCGAGCGCCATGGCGTACGCGATGCGGGGTCCGACCAGGATCGTGGCATTCAACGTTCCGAGCACCGACGCGAGCACGAACACGGTGACGATGGTCGCGCCCACGCGGCCGAAGAGGACGGCCGCCGCCGCCTCGCCCGCATTCGCCACGCCCCGCAGCGATTCGAGCGGAACCGCATACAGGTAGACCGCATTCACGACCAGATAGAGCGTGATGCACACACCGAGGCCGCCCAGCAGCGAGCGCGGAACGTTGCGCTCGGGGTCCCGGATCTCGCTCGCGACGTAAATGGAGGCGTTCCAGCCGAGATACGAGAACAGCACCGGCGACAGCGCCAGCGCGAACGCGGACGCCGTCGGGGTCGCCGCGCCGGAGACGGGGCGCACGAGGTGGTCGAGCGATCCTCCCCCGACCAGGGGCGGAACCAGGGCGAGGGCCAGCAGGGCCGCGATCTTCACCCCCGCCGTCAGATTGTTCCCGAGCGCCCCCCAACGAACCCCGAAGTAGTTGATCGCGGAGGCCGCCGCGGTGAGCGCGCAGGCGACGGCCAGCGCGCTGGCCGGGTCGAGCCCCGCGATCTCGGCCAGGCGCTCGGCGAAGGCGGCGGCGAGGGTCGCGATGGTGCCCGTGTAGATGACGAAGAAGGAGAGCCAGCCGAGCAGGAAGCCGGCCGCGGGGTGGAAGCCCTCGCGGAGATAGACGTAGTCGCCACCGGCATGGGGGAACATGGCGCCGAGCTCGGCGTTCGCGAGCGCTCCGGCGAGCGAGAGCAGGCCGCCGGCGACCCAGGCGGCGAAGAACCAGCCCGGATGGGGAAGCAGCTCGGCGATCCGGCCCGGCGTGAAGAAGATCCCCGAGCCGACCACCGACGACACCACCAGCAAGGTGGCCGATCCGAGCCGGAGCTCGCGACGCAGCCGGTCGCGGGGATGGCGATCGAGGGGCGCGGCGGGCTCGCTCATCGGCCGCCCCGCTGCCAACGGGTTAGAGGAACGGGATGATCAGGATCGCGACGATGTTGACCAGCTTGAGCATGGGGTTGATCGC
>CAYYUT010000612.1:566-2218 GCA_964474935.1 uncultured Spirochaetales bacterium | reverse complement strand
CTTCTCGAGCGCCTTCTCGACCACCACCCGGATCTCGTCCACCTTGAAGGGCTTGCTGATGTAGTCGTAGGCGCCTTCGCGCATGGCGCGGATCGCCGTCTCGGTCGAGGCGAAAGCCGTGATCATGATGACGACGGTGTCGGGCGACTCTTCCCGCACCGCGTGGAGAAGCTCGAGGCCCGACCGGCCCGGCATCTGGATGTCGCAGATCACGACATCGAAGTCGTCGGCGTCGACGGCCATGAGACCGGTGTCGACATCTCCCGCCGTGACGACGTCGTGACCTTCCCGGCGGAACAGGATCTCGAGGAACTCCTGCATGCTCCGCTCGTCGTCGACCACCAGAATACGCGCGCGGTCGCTCACGGCGTCGCTTCCCCTTGCGGTAGATGGATCCGGAAACGGGTGCCCTTGCCCGGCGTGCTCACGACACCGATCGTGCCGCCGTTCGCTTCGACGATTCGATGCACAGTCGCGAGCCCGAGCCCCGTCCCATCGGGCTTGGTCGTGAAGAAGGGATCGAAGATTCGGTCGAGCTCGCCCGGGTCGATACCGGTCCCCGAGTCGGAGATGGCGATCTCCACCCAGCGTGTCCCCTCCTCCAGCCCGTACATTCGGTCGCCGAGCGCCTCGTCTTGAGACGCCGATCCGGCCTCGACCGCGAGCGTCCCGCCCCCCGGCATCGCCTGTGCCGCGTTGAGCAGGAGGTTCCAGAGGAGCTGGCGGAGCTGGCTCGGGTCGCACCAGACCATGGCCTCGGCGTCGACGCGCCGCTCGAGGACGACGTCGGGGGCGCGCACGCGCTCGAACATCTCGAGCAGATCGTCCAGGACGGGCGCGAGCGCGATGGTCGCGGGCTTCGGGGCGGCCGGACGGGCGTAGTGAAGGAAGTCGCCGATCAGCGCATCGAGCCGGTCGGTTTCGCGCACCACGATGTCCATGAGGCGTCGTCGCTCACGATCCTCCCCCGATTCCCCGAGCCCGGCCATCAGGATCTGGACCGACCCCGAGATCGAGGCGAGCGGATTGCGTACCTCGTGCGCGAGGGCGGCTGCCAACGCTCCCACCGCGGCCAGACGCTCGGAGCGGCGTAGCTCGTTCTCCATCTGGACGAGGCGGGTGACGTCGCGAAAGATCAGCACATGTCCGCTGGCGCAGCCCTCGGGGTCGCGCAACGTGGAGGCAGCCAGCCCCAGGTACTCCACCTTACCGTCTTCGCGCTCGAACGGGATCCGGCGGCGCGGCTGCGCTTCGCGACCCGCCGGGTGCGCACCCTGGAGGACGGCGTCCGCACCGGGAATCACGTCGCCGAGCGGTCGGCCGATGGCCTGCGCACCGCTGCGGCCAGTGATGCGCTCGGCTTCCCGGTTGAAGGAACTGATCCGACCCGCGGGAGTGGTCGTCAGGAGACCGCTCTCGAGACTCTCGACCGTGCACTCGTGAAGGCGGCGAAGCCGAAGCAGGTCGCGGGTCCGCTCGTCGAGGGCCACGTCCGCCCGCCGGAGCTCCCGCGACCAGGCACTCGCGAGGCCAGCCACCAGGACGAGCGCACCTGCCTTGAAGAGAACGTCGACGAGCGCCTCGGCCGGCGCCCCGGCCGCGGCTCCGTCCGCGGGCCCCCCCGCCCCCCCCCCCGAGCACGCCCCCGCGGC
>CAYYUT010000612.1:0-556 GCA_964474935.1 uncultured Spirochaetales bacterium | reverse complement strand
CCCCCGTAGACGGCGCCGGCGAAGAGGGCGGCCGCCGTCGCTGCCGTCGCGAGCGAGATCCTCGGACCGAATACGAGCGCGGCATAGGTCACGACCGGAACGTAGAGGAACGAGAAGACCGACTCGCTCGCGCCCGTGAAGGTCACCACGCCCGTCACGATGGCGAGGTCGGTGGTGATCTGGAGCGCCGCCACGAGCTCGGTACGGGCAATCCAATGTCGCGCCAGCCCCGAGAGCACGGTCGCGGCGAGACCGACCACCACCGTCGCGAGCAGCCCCCGCTCCGACGCAGAGCCGAAGTCGGATCCCCAACCCAGCACGAGCACGGCCGCCATGATCCACAGCACCAGGATCACGCGGCCCAGCATCAACCAGGCGACGCGACGAGTCAGACGTTCGTCGAGCCCAGGCACGGCCCCCCCACGGCCCACCGGAGAACCCGGAGCGTGGGCCCCTACTTGATCGTCTCGGCGATCTTGAAGATCGGCAGGTACATCGCGATCAGGATGGCGCCGATACTGCCCCCGAGGAACACCGTCATCAGGGGCTCGAGCAC
>CAYYUT010000611.1:0-2221 GCA_964474935.1 uncultured Spirochaetales bacterium | reverse complement strand
GGTCGGGCCAGACCCAGGAGCGCGTTCAGGTTGGCGCCGTCGCCATAGACGAGACCCCCACCCGCGTGCACGATCTCGCAGATCCGGACGATGTCCTTTTCGAAGAGCCCGAGCGTGTTCGGGTTGGTCAGCATCAGGGCGGCCACGTCGGGCGCCATCGCCTCGGCCACCGCCTCCGGATGGAGGAGTCCGTCGGGGCCGGTGGCCAGCGGCACGACGTCGTAGCCGTTGAGGGCGGCGCTCGCCGGGTTGGTGCCGTGCGCGCTGTCGGGGATCAGGACCTTCTTGCGCGGGTCGCCGCGGTGCTCGTGGTAGGCACGGATCATCATGATGCCTGCCAGCTCGCCCTGTGCGCCCGCCGCCGGCTGGAGGGTCACGCGGTCCATCCCGCTGATCTCGGCGAGATACTGCTCGAGGTCCCAGGCCAGACCGAGCACTCCCTGCGAGAGCGCGGGAGGCTGCATGGGATGGGTATCGGCGAAGCCGGGCAGGCGGGCCACCCGCTCGTTCAGCTTCGGGTTGTACTTCATGGTGCACGAGCCGAGCGGATAGAGTCCGAGATCGACAGCGGCGTTCCAGGTCGACAGGCGAGTGAAGTGACGCACCACCTCGACCTCCGACAGCTCGGGCAGTCCCTCCAGGTCGTCGCGCAGGGCCTCGTCGGGAAACACCTCGTTCGGGTCCACGTCGGGGACGTCGAGCGCGGGCAGGCGCGCGCCGACCCGGCCCGGACGGCTGCGCTCGAAGAGCAGGGGTTCTTCCCAAGCGAGACCGCGGCTCGCGTTGGCGTTCTCGGGACCCGGGCCGCTCACGAGGCCTCGACCCCGCCGGCGAGCGAGGCGACCAGCCGGTCGATGGCCGTGCGACTCGCGAGCTCGGTGGTGCAGACCAGCACGGCGGGACCCAGATCGGGTGCATAACGGGTCAGGTCGAGCCCGCCGAGCAGGCCGGCGGCCTCGGCCCGGGCGAGCGCGCTCGCGGCGTCGTCCGGTACGCCCACCACGAACTCGTTGAACGTGGGTGCCGCGAGCGGGAGCGAGAGGCCGGGTGTCTCCGCGACCCGTTGCCGGGCGTATTGGGCCTTCGCGAAGTTGAGCCGCGCGAGGCCGCCGAGACCCTGTCGTCCGAGGAGCGCGAGATAGACGGTGGCCATCAGGAGGCAGAGCCCCTGGTTGGTGCAGATGTTCGACGTCGCGCGGTCGCGCCGGATGTGCTGCTCGCGGGTCGAGAGCGTGAGGACGAATCCCCGCCGACCGTGGGCATCGACGGTCTCGCCGACGAGACGACCCGGCAGCTGGCGCACGTGGCGTTTGTGGCCGGCGAGGAATCCGAGATGGGGGCCGCCGAAGCTCATCGGGACCCCGAAGCTTTGGGCGTCCCCGCACACGACGTCGGCCCCGAGCGCGCCCGGGGCGCGCAGGAACGCGAGCGAGAGCGCTTCGGTGACGACCGAGACGAGCAGGGCCTCGTGCGCGTGGGCGGCCGCTGCGGCGGCCGCGACGTCCTCCACGCAGCCGAGGAATCCGGGCTGCTGCAGGATCACGCAGGCCGTGGCGTCGTCAACGTAGCCCTCGAGGGGCTCGCTCCGACCGTCCGCCGCACGCGGCACATCGACGATCTCGGCATCGAGCGCTTCCAGATAGGTGGCGAGGACCTGGCGGTAGTGGGGGTGGAGTCCGCTCCCGACCACGATGCGGCTGCGCCCTGTCACCCGCATGCTCATCAGCGCCGCTTCGGCGGTCGCCGAGGCGCCGTCGTACATCGACGCGTTCGCCACCTCCAGCCCGGTGAGGCGCGAGACCATGGTCTGCCATTCGAAGACGGCCTGGAGGGTGCCCTGACTGATCTCGGCCTGATACGGCGTGTAGGCCGTGTAGAACTCGCCGCGCGAAACGAGGGCATCCACGGCGCTCGGAATGAAATGCGGATAGACGCCGGCCCCGAGGAACATCTCGTGCGTCGCACGACCCGCGTTCCGTTCGGAGCGCCGCACCAGCTCGGCGAGCACCTCCTGCTCGCTTCCGGCGGCGGGCAGCGAGAGGACACGCTCGAGGCGCAGCTTGTCGGGAATCGACGCGAAGAGCTCTTCGAGGCTGGCCACACCGATGACGTCGAGCATGTGGCGGACGTCTTCTTCGGTATGGGGAATGTACGGCATCAGTCCTCGCGTTCGTCGCAATGCTTGCGATAGCTCTTGGCATCCATCAATTCGTCGTACTCG
>CAYYUT010000610.1:0-2230 GCA_964474935.1 uncultured Spirochaetales bacterium | reverse complement strand
CTCTACCGCCAGTCCGACCTGCCCGAGACCCACGAGCTCGCCTGGATCCTGTCGACGCTCACGCCGATGGGCCTGCTCGAGCGGGCCCACGCCTACAAGGACAAGCTCGCGCAGGGTCTGTCGGCCGACCACGGCCTGTTCGCCTACCCCGTGCTCCAGGCCGCCGACATCCTCCAGTTCAACCCCGAGCTGGTGCCGGTGGGCCAGGACCAGAAGCAGCACATCGAGATGACCCGCGACATCGCCCAGCGCTTCAATCATCACTACGCCGAGATCTTCACGCTCCCCGAGCCCTTCATCCCCGACGAGGTGGCGACCGTCCCCGGCACCGACGGCCGCAAGATGAGCAAGAGCTACGGCAACACCATCCAGATGTTCGCGGCCGAGAAGGCCGTGAAGAAGTCGGTGATGGGGATCGTCACGGACTCGACGCCCGTCGAGGAGCCGAAGCCCTGGGACCAGACCGTGTTCCAGCTCTGGTCGCTCTTCGCCGATGCCGACGACCGCGCGGCCCTGCGGGCCCGGGCCGAGGCCGGGGGGCTCGGCTACGGCGAGGCCAAGAAGGATCTGCTCGGCCGTCTGCTCGAGCACTTCGGGCCCATGCGCGAGCGGCGGGCGGCCTGGGAGGCGCGCCCCGACGACGTCGAGGACGTGCTCCGGAAGGGGGCCGATCGGGCCCGTGCCCTGATGCGTCCGCTCCTCGACGAGGCCCGCGCCGCCTCGGGGCTCGGCAGCGCCTAGCTCGGGCTCCGCCCCCGTGCCGTCGACCGCCGGGCCCTCGGGCGTTCGGCGGGGCGGGCCCTCGGCCCGACCGCCGGGCGCTGGGGCAGCGTGGCCCCCTGGACGCCCCCTGGAAGCCTGGCGCCACGATCCCTCGAGGCCCCCTGCCGAGCGCCGGCCGGCCCCTGGCTGGCCGCTGGCCGGCCCCCGGTCGGCCTCCTGCTCGGCCACCCAGGTCTTGGGGGCCCGCCTGGGTGTGGTTGTTTATTGAAATCGAAATTCGTTTTCAATAAGATCGCCGAAACCATCCAGGGAGGGCGCCATGCGCCAGAGCGGAGAGCAGGGTTGTTGTCATTTCACGGTCGTGGTCGGCCCCAACTGCCGGGTCGAGCAGTGCGAACACGGCACCGTCCACGTGTCGCTCGGGGACATGACCCTGCGCCTGCGGCCCGAGAGCTTCCAGGCGCTCGCCACCGCACTGGGGGTCGCGGCGGGTCGGATCGAGACGACCGAGCCCGCGAGCGCCACCCGGCTCCTCTGCTGAGCTGGCTCCCCTGCGGAGCCGGCGTCGCTGCGGAGCGCGGACACGGGGGGGCAACCCGGGCGGCCAGGTGTCCGTGGCACAAGCGGGTCCTGTAAATGATATTGATTTTCAATTTCAGGGTAGTACGCTGGCCGTCGATACGTGGTGGAAACGGCGCAGGCGAGGCCGTCGGAGATCGAAAGCCATGATCGTATGCCACTGTCGGCGCGTCACCGATCGAGCCATCCGCAAAGCGGTGCGGGAAGGCGCGGGCTGCCACAACGAGGTGGCGCGGGCCTGCGGCGCGGGGACGGGTTGCGGCGGATGCGTCGAGGCCGTCATCGACGTGATCGGCGACGAAGTCGACCAGGGCTTCGAGCTGATCGAGAGCCCGCTGCTCAGCACGACCTGATCGCGTCGCTCGTCGGCTCGCGATCCATTCCCTGCCTACACGTTCTGGTGTCGCCCGATGGGCGGCCACCCCTTCTCACTGAAATCGACTTTCAGGTTCGACCCGCCACGACGCGCACCGTTGGCGTCCGCCCGGCGACGCACTAGCTTCAGCGGCGAACAGGAGGGGCCGGGTGCAGGGCGACGCCGACATCATCGAGATCCTGAACGAATGTCTCACCGCGGAGCTCACCGCGATCAACCAGTACTTCATCCACTCACGCATGTGCGAGAACTGGGGCTATCTGCGGCTCGCGAAGCAGAAGTACGAGGAGTCGATCGGGGAGATGAAGGACGCCGATGCGATCATCAAGCGCATCCTCTTCCTCGACGGGGTCCCCAACATGCAGCGCATGAATCCCGTGCGCATCGGCGAGGACGCCATCGAGCAGCACAAGCTCGATCTCGAGGTCGAGCTGGCCGCCATCGAGCGCCTCAACCGCGGGATCGCGCTCTGTCGCGAAAAGGGCGACAACGGGAGCCGTGAGCTGCTCGAAGAGATCCTGAAGGGCGAGGAAGAGGGCGCCGACTGGCTCG
>CAYYUT010000609.1:0-2235 GCA_964474935.1 uncultured Spirochaetales bacterium | reverse complement strand
GACGGGTTCCGGATTCTGGCGTTCGAAGACGACGGCACCCTCAAGTGGACCAGCGATGTGATCGAGCAGGCGAGCTGGGGGGCCGTCGCGCTCGCCGATCTCGACCAGGACGGCCGCCCCGAGATCGTGGTGGGGCGGCAGGCGCTCGATGCCGATGGCAATTTGCTCTGGACGGGGTCGGGCGGCAGTGGGACCACGAGCGTCGGCCCGATCTCACTCGTGGCCGATGTCGATCTCGACGGCGCTCCCGAAGTCGTGGGCGGCAACACGGTCTACGAGGCCGATGGCACGCTCGTCTGGCAGGCGCCGATCGCGGACGGCATGACGGGGGTCGCCGACTTCGACGCCGATCCCTTCCCCGAGATCGTCCATGTGGCGAGTGGGCAGGTCCGCCTGCTCGGCCACGAGGGAGACATCCAGTGGGGGCCGGTGCAGATCCCGGGCGGAGGGGAGGGTGGGCCGCCGACCGTGGCCGACTTCGACAACGACGGCGAGCCCGAGATCGGGGTCGCCGGCGCCAGACGCTACGTGGTGATCGAGACGGATGGCTCGCTCCTCTGGGAAGTAGTCACCCAGGACACCAGCTCGAATCGCACGGGCTCCTCGGTATTCGATTTCGAGGGCGACGGCTCGGCCGAGGTCGTCTACCGCGACGAGTTGAAGCTGCGCGTCTACCGCGGGACCGATGGGGCGATCCTCTTCGAGACCCCGATGAGCTCGTGTACCTGGCACGAGTACGTCCAGGTCGCCGACGTCGATGCCGATGGCAACGCCGAGATCGTGGCCGTCGCGAACGACAACTGCGCCAAGGGGCCCGAGCGTGGGGTCTTCGTGTTCGGCGACGCCAACGACACCTGGGTTCCGACCCGTCCGGTCTGGAATCAGCACACCTACCACGTCACCAACGTGAATCCCGACGGAACGATCCCGGCGGTCGAGACGAACAGCTGGGAGGTCCCGGGACTCAACAACTACCGGACCAACCAGCTCCTGCCCGGCGAGGGCCGCGAGAACGATGCGCCCGATCTCACGCCCTCGTTCCTACGGTCGGACGCGGCCGGCTGTCCGACCTTCGCCGAGATCGTGGCGCGCGTCGGGAACGGAGGCTCGCTGGTCGCTCCGACCGGAGTGAATGCCCGCTTCTACGACGGTGATCCCGATCTCGGAGGGGTCTTCCTCGGAGAGGCCGAGACCAGCCGGCCGCTCCAGCCCGACCAGTTCGAAGACGTCTCCTTCTTCTGGAACGATCCATCGGCTGATCCGCGCGAGATCTTCGTGCGCGTGAACAGCTCCGCGGCGACCCGCACCACCGGAACGGTGCTGGTCTCGCACGACGAGTGGACCACCAGCGACACGGGATTCGCGCGCGCGGCCGGCTCGGGTCGCTTCTTCCGCAACATCGCGGCGCTCTTCACCGACGGCGAGCCGGGCGCCTTCCTGGCCTACTCGCGCGATTTCAGCCTGACGGGGAGTCAGCTCCCGGCGGCTCTGGCGCTCGACGGCCATTCCTTCACGCTGGCGCCCGAGCTCTCCATCACCCCCGAGACGCTCGCAGGCATCGTCGTCCTGGAGGCCCGGGAAGCTAGCACGGAACCCGGTCCGGCGGCGCCGCTACTGCTCTTTACGGGCGACTGAAAGGTTCGCTTCGGCGCGAGGCCGGTCCGACCCCACGAGTCTAAGGAGGACGAAAGCGCCCGCGAAGGTCACGCTACCGGCAAGAGCGCAGATCGCGCCGTACGCCGGGTCGAGTCGACTCCACAAGAAACCGCCGACCGCCGCTCCAAGGCCCGAGCCGAGCTGGTTGAATCCATTTCGCAGGGCGGAGGTGGCACCCCGTCGGGCGCCGGGTGCCACTTCGAGCGCCAGGGTTTGGAAGGGACCGCTTCGGGTTGCGCCCGCTACCAGTGCGAGAAAGAAGACGACAATCGCGGGTACTGCGATGGGCCAGGGCTGACTCCCAAAGTGGGCGTAGCCTTCGAGCGGTGAGCTACGAGCGATTGTACGGCCGAGCGCCCCGGTCAAGGGCATTGCCCATTGCATGAGCCCCATCAAGGTCGAGCCCGCCACCACGAGCGTCACCCGACCAAAGTGGTTCGAAAGGCGGCCCGCGAGCGGCCCCCCGAGGAGAATTGCCGGACCCCCGACGGCGTAGACGAAGCCTCGGTCAGCCGTTCCGAGCCCGAAGGTTTGAAAGAGCCAGGGGCTGGAGTAGACGCTGAACATCGTCATGGCGAG
>CAYYUT010000608.1:0-2240 GCA_964474935.1 uncultured Spirochaetales bacterium | reverse complement strand
CGGACCTAGTCCCGTACCCACCGGGTGCCTCCGTTGCGCCGAAGGCGGGGTTCTGGCACCCTCGTTGGGGGGGGTGAGGTCGGAGGGCCCGCGCTCCCGGATGAGCTCCGTGGACGCGGGCTTTCTGTATCTCGAGCGTGGCCACGCCCCGTTGCACATCGGGTGCGTGGCCATCCTCGAGGAGCCGATCACGATCGAGGAGCTGATCCGTCGCGTCGATGCGCGGGTCGACGCCCATCGCGGGCGCATGCGCCGCTACGCCCAACGGGCTGTCGCCGTTCCCCTGGCGCTCGGTCATCCCACCTGGGAGGCGGATCCCGACTTCGACCCGCGTTGTCACGTCTATCGCTGGTCGCTCGCAGCCCCGGCCGACATGCACGCGCTGACCGAGGCGGTGGGCCGACTGGCCGCGCAGCCGCTCGATCGCCACAAGCCGCTCTGGGAGATGCACGTCTTCGAGAACCTCGAAGGCGGACGGATGGCCGTCTACCAGAAGGTGCACCACTGCATGATCGACGGGATGGCCGGGGCGCAGCTCCTCGAGGCGCTACTCGACCCATCGCCCGACGTCGAAGACCGACTCGACCCGCACGCGACCGCGCGGCCGCTCCCGGGTGCGTCGCGACGGATGGGCCTCGCGCTCGCCGACAGCGTCTGGCGCCAGGCGGGTGCCGCCCTCTCGATGGTGCGGCGCCCGCTGGCGGCGCGGGCGGCTCTCGACCGGATGCGCCAGATGGCCTGGTCGGCCCTGCGGCTCGCCACCAGCGACGTCCCCAGGCTTCCGTGGAACACCCCGATCGGACGGCGACGCCAGCTCGCCTTCACCACCCTCTCCCTCGACGCCGTCCGCGAGATCCGTGCGGTGCGAGGCGGCACCGTCAACGACGTCGTGCTCAGCATCCTGGCCGGAGGCCTGAACCGCTATCTGCGCGCGATCGGGATCGAGACCCGCGGTCTCGAGGCGGTGGCGCTCGTTCCCGTGAGCCTGCGCAGCGCGATCGAAGGTGATTCGATGGGCAATCGAATCTCGGCCATGCTCGTGCCGCTGGCGGTCGATCCGCCGCAGGAGGTGCCGCGGCTGGCCGCGACCCGGGCCATCACCGACCGGCTCAAGGCCGACTCGGCCTGGGTCGGGATCGATGCACTGCTCCAGGCGCTCGACGGACTGCCGGCTCCCCTGGTCGCGCTGGCGGGCGGCCGGCTCAAGCTCGGCGGGCGCGACGGCCTGCCTCCGATCGCCAATCTGGTGGCGACCAACGTGCCGGGCCCACGCGGCACGCGATTCCTATGCGGCGCGCGCGTGGACGCGCTCTACCCACTCGTTCCGATCGTCGATGGCGTAGGCCTCGGCGTGGCCGTGTTCTCGTACGCCGGGAAGCTCCATGTGGGCCTCTCGGCCGACCCCGGCGGCGTCCCCGACCTCGACAAGCTGCGTGTGTCGATCCAGGAGGCCTTCTCGGATCTGGCCGCTTCGGTGTAGACGCCGAAGCGGAACGCTTTCCGCCCGAACGTCCCAAGAACGACTGACCCCATCGAGAAGGTCTCGATGGGGTCAGTCACTTTCGGACCGGTGGAGGGCGCGATGGGTGGGACGGGGTGTCGCGTGCGGCGCCCAGCCTGCATCACACGCCTACACGTCGTAGTAGAGCTCGAACTCGTGCGGATGGGGCCGGGCGCGCACCTCGGTGGCCTCGGCCTCTCGCTTGTAGTCGACCCAGGTCTCGATGGCGTCGCTCGTGAACACGTCGCCCCGCAGCAGGAAGTCGTTGTCCGACTCGAGCGCATCGAGGGCCTCGTCGAGACTCGCCGGCATGGTCGGCACGTTGGCGAGCTCCTCGGGCGAGAGCGAGTAGATGTTCTTGTCGAGCGGCTCACCGGGATGGATCTTGTTCTCGATCCCGTCGATCCCCGCCATGGCCATCGCCGAGAAGGCCAGGTAGCCGTTGCACGACGGATCCGGGAACCGCACCTCGACCCGCTTCGCCTTGGGGCTCGGCGAGTACATCGGGATCCGGCAGGCGGCCGAACGATTCCGGCTCGAGTACGCCAGGTTCACGGGGGCCTCGTAGCCCGGCACCAGCCGCTTGTAGCTGTTGGTGGTCGGGTTCGTGAAGGCCGCGAGCGCCTTGGCGTGCTTGATGATCCCACCGATGTAGTAGAGGGCCGTCTCCGAGAGGCCGGCGTACTCGTTGCCCGCGAACAGGGGCTGACTTTCCTTCCAGATCGACTGGTGGCAGTGC
>CAYYUT010000607.1:0-2242 GCA_964474935.1 uncultured Spirochaetales bacterium | reverse complement strand
GGGCGAGCCCGAGATCGAGGGGAGCTTCGACTTCGACGCGATCGGGATCGTGAGCGTCTCGGCGCTCGACCGCGCCACCGGCCACGTGCACTCGATCGTGGTGCACGCGAGCGGGACCTTGAGCGGCGAGGAGATCCAGCAGATCCTCGACGACATGCCCGCCGACGCGCTCGCGATCAAGGTCTGACGGCATGCGCGCGCTGGCCGAAGCCCGATCGCTGCTCCAGTTCGTCGAGGCGCCCGTCGTGGTGGCGGAGCCCGACGGCAAGGCGATCTATCTGAACCCGGCCTTCGAAGCCTCGTTCGAGGTGTCGGCCCAACGGGCGCTGGGACGCCCGCTGGCCGAGCTCTTCGAGGGAGGCAATCGCGAGGCGGTGCTGAACGCGGTGGCGAAGTGCGTGACCCGGGGCCAGTCGGTGCGCTTCCGGGTTCGCGAGAGGGTGCTCGGCTTCCAGGCCCAGTGCTCGCCGATCGTGCTCGAAGGGGAGCGGGTCGGCTGCATCCTGCTCCTCACGGAGGCCTCGGTCGAGGCCGAGGACCTCATGAGCGTCCGGCGCGAGCTCCAGGAGGCCGTTTCGGCGCTCGGGGGACAATTCGAGAAGCTGGCCCAGGAGTCGCTGGCCGATCCCGACGTGTGCGCCGACTGGGTGCGCAGCGCCGAGCCCAGCCTGCGACAGCTTCGGCGGGTGTTGCAGAAGATCGACTCGCTGTGCGAGCCCGCAGACCCCGGTGGGCCCCCGTGCTTCGACCCCGGTCGCCTGGTTCGCGACGCGGTGGGACGGGTGGCCGCCGACATCGCCGAGCTGGGAATCACACTCGACGTGGTCGTGCCCCAGGGTCTCCCCATGGTGCGCGGCGACCGAGCGCCCCTGCAGGAGGCGCTCGAGTCGCTGCTCCTGGCGCGGATCGTCGGCGAGCCTCCGCCGAATCTCGTGACGTTGGCGGCGCGGCCCGACGAATCGCAGTCGGGCGCCGGCGTGCTGATCCAGATCGGTGACGCGCCCTGGGGCGAGGCCTCGGAGGCGGGCGAGCCGCTGGCGTTGCAGCGCGCCGTGCTGGCCTCCGGAGGCTCGATCCAGACCCAGCTCGACGCCGACACCGGTCGTACGACGATCGTCCGACTGCCCGCCGTCCCCTAGCCCGTTCGTCCCCCGGGTCGGGCATCGCGGCGGCGGCGACGAAATGCGGCCGCGGCGGGTGGCGCCTACACTGCGCTGCCGGAGGTGAGCATGTCCGGATCGGCGAGCTTCAAGCGCGTGTGCCTGGCCTACAGCGGTGGCCTCGACACGTCGGTGATCCTGCACTGGCTCCGCGAGCAGCATGGCTGCGAGGTGGTCGCGTACTGCGCCGACGTCGGCCAGGAGGAGGAACTCTCCGGCCTTCCCGAGAAGGCACGCCAGACGGGCGCCGTGGATTGCGTGATCCGCGATCTCCGCGAGGAGTTCGTCGACGACTACGTGATCCCGGCCGTTCAGGCCGGCGCCGTGTACGAACGCGTCTACCTCCTCGGCACGGCGCTCGCGCGGCCCGTGATCGCGCGACATCACGTGGAGGTGGCGCGCGAGACAGGCTGCGACGCCGTCGCCCACGGAGCCACCGGCAAGGGGAACGATCAGGTGCGCTTCGAGCTGGCCTACCAGGCGCTCGCGCCCGACCTCGGCGTCATCGCGCCCTGGCGCGAGTGGGACCTCCGATCGCGGAGCGACTGTTTCTCGTACGTCGAGAAACACGGGATCCCCGTCGAGGCCACCCTCCAGAAGCCCTATTCGATCGATCGTAATCTGCTGCACTGCTCGTTCGAGGGAGGCATCCTCGAAGACCCCTGGCGAGAGCCCGACGAGGCGATGTTCAAGCTCACGACGTCGCTCGAACAGGCGCCCGACGTCCCCACCGAGCTCGTCGTCGCCTTCGAGAAGGGTGTGCCCGTGTCGGTGGACGGGGAACGCCTCGGCGGAGCGGCGCTGCTCCAGCGGCTGAATCAGCTCGCCGGGAGCCATGGAGTGGGGCGGGTCGACCTCGTCGAGAACCGCTTCGTCGGAATGAAGTCGCGCGGGGTCTACGAGACGCCGGGCGGCACCGTTCTGCACGCCGCGCTGCGCGCCGTCGAGTCGATCACCATGGACCGGGAGGTCATGCACGAGCGTGATCGTCTCTCACCCCGGATTGCCGAGCTGATCTACAACGGCTTCAGGTTCACACCCGAGATGGCCTTCCTTCGAGCCCCCGTCGAGGCGTCGCAGGT
>CAYYUT010000606.1:0-2251 GCA_964474935.1 uncultured Spirochaetales bacterium | reverse complement strand
AGCAGCGGATGGGGGCGCTGCCCGAAGGCTTCGAGGACGTGCTCGCGACCCAGGACCTGCTCCTGGGCCTGTTGGTTCCCAAGTCGGGCAGCCCGGCCGTCCCCCAGCTCGAGGCGCCCGACGGCACCTGGGTGGCCGATTCCAGCGAGATCATCGACTTCGTCGAGGCCCGTCATCCCGTGGCGCCCATCGTCCCCGACCCGGCGACGAGGCCTCTCCAGAGCCTGGCCGCCCACCTCGTGGAACTCCTGGCCGACGAGTGGATGGTGGTGCCCGGCTTCTGGGAACGCTGGTACTTCAGCGAGAATGGACGCGCACCGAGCCACCGCGCCTTCAACGAACAGCAGTGGGGCGTGCTGCTCGCGCCCGATGGCGACGGGGCGGCCCGGCGCGGGGCGGGGGCCGGCTTCTTCGAGCTGGCGTTCAACATCTCGAACTCGCGCACGGAGCCACGCGGGGTGTACGCCGGTCTCGTGCACCTTGGTGTCGACGAGCGGACCGAGCCGGCGTGGCAGGCGGCCCAGCATCGCTGGCTCGGCCTGCTCGACGCGCACTTCGGTCATCACGACTACCTGCTGGGTGGCGCTCCCTGTCTCGGCGACTACGGCCTCCTCGCGCCGCTCTACGCCCATCTGTATCGCGACGCGGTGCCGGGCTTCGCGCTCCGCGTCTTCTTCCCCGTGCTCGCGGAATGGGTCGAGCGCACCAACGCCGAGGGCGCGCTCAACGCGCGCATGAAGGGGCAGTCGCTCTACTCCCTCGGCGCGGACGGCGCCTTGGTGGCACGCCCGGCGACGAGCGACGGCGGGGAATGGCTCGATGGCGACGCCCTGCCCGAGACGCTCGAGCCCGTGCTCGCCGTCTTCTTCGACGAGTTCTGGCCGGTGCTCGATTCGGCGACGCGCACGCTGCGCGCGTTCGCGCTGAGCGACGCGCACACGATCGGCGACGAGCTGCCGGGAAAGACCTTCCTGGCGACGCCCGGCTTCGAGGCGCTCCAGACGGAGGAGGGTCCCCTCACCCACGTCTTCGAGATCGGCGGCGTCAGTGGCCGGCGCATGGTCGTTCCCTACCAGATCTGGATGCTTCAGCGGCTGCTGGGTGTGCTCGAGCGCTGCACCGCGAGCGCATCCGGGCGCGAGGCGGTGACGGAGCTGCTCGGACGCTTCCAGCGCGGGCCCGAGCTTCTCGAGCTCGAGGCGCTGCTCGGCGGGTTTCGCATCCGCAAGGAGGGTGCACGCCTCTTCTCGGCGAGTACGTAGAGCAGGCGTGGTGGCCGATTGGCCGTCGGCAGCGGGCTGGAGCTTCGATTCGGGGTGGCGTGGCTCTCGGGAGCGATCTCTGGAGCCGAGAGCCTGCCTTGGTCGCCTCGGATGCAGGCAGAGATCATCCTTCTCGATCCCTCGAGGTCTTTCCTGATCCCGCAGATCGCCTGTGATTCCCTGCTTGCCTCACATTCGGCACCGCCGGGATGGCGACGGAGCCTCAGGGTGCGAACCCGAGGGTCGGGTGGGCTCGGGTGTCGGAGGCCTGAGGGTGGCTTCATCGGAACGATCGCTGGCGTGGTCGGGCAGAGAGCGCGAGCAGCTGATGTGCCGCGCGCATGGGGAGCGGATCTCATGACCGACATCCCCGAAACCACCCACGGGCAGCCTCTCAGCTCGGCTCCGCGCCGGCTTCCCCAGCGCCTGCTGAAGGCTTGCTTCGAGTCGGGCGAGGACATCGCTGCGCTGCGTCGATTCGTTCGACTGATGGAGGAGGAGTTCGCGCGCGTGCTGGGGATCACTGTCCCCACGCGACGGGACTGGCAGCAGGGGTGCCGGAAGCCGGAGGGGCCGGCGCTAGCCGTGCTGCCAATCGCCGCGCATCATTCGAGGATCATCCGGGAAGACCCGGAGTCGGCTGTGAAGGCCGACGCCCACGCGGCCGAGATCGACCTTTCCCTGCATCCTGCCTGCATCGACGGCTCAGCAGAGCGCCGAGCAGCTGATTCCCGACCCGGAGAGGTGGCCGAGCGGTCGAAGGCGGCGGTCTCGAGAGTCGTTTCGGGGTGGGGCGACCTTATCGAATGAATCCAATGACTTAGAGCCTGCTCCGGGTGGCTTGGATGCAAGCAGAGTTGAGCCTGCGTGATCCTTCTTGATCCCGGGTGATCCACTGCAATCCCCGCCGCCTTCGGCCCGTGTCGACGCGTCTCATGTCTTCGCCCACTTGGTCGCAGGTCGCAATCAGTCACGCGAGCGCCGTACGC
>CAYYUT010000605.1:0-2252 GCA_964474935.1 uncultured Spirochaetales bacterium | reverse complement strand
GGTGCGCGGCAACGCCAAGATCATCCAGGAGCTCGAGGCCGTGTTCCGCGGGGCCGGCTGGAACGTGATCAAGGTGATCTGGGGCTCGAACTGGGACCGCCTGCTCGAAGCCGACCGCGAGGGCGTGCTGATCGACCGCATGGAGCAGGCCGTCGATGGCGACTACCAGAAGTACTCGGTGGAATCGGGCGCCTATGTGCGCGAGCACTTCTTCGGCACCGATCCGCGGCTCGCGAAGCTCGTCGAGGATCTGACCGACTCCGAGATCGAGCGGCTCTCGCGCGGCGGCCACGACACCGAGAAGGTCTACGCCGCCTATCGCGCCGCCACGAGCCAGCGCGGCCAGCCGACCGTGATCCTCGCCAAGACGGTGAAGGGCTACGGGCTCGGCGAGGCGGGCGAGGGTCGCAACGTCTCGCATCAGCAGAAGAAGCTCAACGAGGAGGAGCTGCGCGAGTTCCGTTCGCGCTTCGGGATCCCGATCTCGGACCGCGACGTCGCGGAGGCCCCCTTCTACCGGCCCGACCCCGAGAGCCCCGAGCTGCGCTATCTGCACGAGCGGCGGTCGAGCCTGGGCGGCTCCGTACCGGCACGGCGCGAGCGCGCCCAGCCGCTCGCCCCGATCGACGAGGAGCCCTTCCGGGAGTTCGTGGCAGGCTCGGGCGAGCGCGAGGCCGCCACCACCATGGTGATGGTGCGGCTCTTCGCGAAGCTGCTCCGCGACCCGCAGCTCGGGAAGCTGCTGGTGCCGATCATCCCCGACGAGGCGCGCACCTTCGGGATGGACGCGCTCTTCCGCCAGGTCGGCATCTACTCGCACGTCGGCCAGCGCTACGAGCCGGTCGACAAGGAGACCCTGCTCTACTATCGCGAGGCCGAGAACGGCCAGATCCTCGAAGAGGGCATCACCGAGGCCGGGGCGATGTCGTCGTTCATCGCGGCGGGCACGGCGTACGCCACGCACGGGGTCAACACCATCCCGTTCTTCTTCTACTACTCGATGTTCGGATTCCAGCGGATCGGCGATCTGATCTGGGCGGCGGGCGACATGCGCTGCCGCGGATACCTCGACGGCGCGGCCGCCGGCAGCACAACCCTGGCCTGCGAGGGGCACCAGCACCAGGACGGCCACAGCCCCGTGCTCGCGCATCCGCACCCGACGGTGGTGGCCTACGACCCGGCCTACGCCTACGAGATCGGCACCATCGTCGAGGCCGGCATCCGACGCATGTACGTCGAGCAGGAGCCGGTGATGTTCTACCTGACCGTCGCCAACGAAATGTACGCCCAGCCGCCCATGCGCGAGGGCGTGCGCGAGGGCATCCTGCGAGGTCTCTATCGATTCGAGGGCGGCGACGGACCGCCGCGTGACGGGCGCAAGGTGGTGCTCCTCGGGAGCGGGGCGCTGGTGAACGAAGCGCGCAAGGCCCGCGCACTCCTGGCCGAGCGTATCGAGATCGACGCCGAGGTGTGGAGCGCCACCAGCTACAAGGAGCTCTTCCGCGACGCCGTCGAGTGCGAGCGCTGGAACCGGATGCACCCGGGCGAGACGCCCCGGGTGCCCTACGTCACGGAATGCCTGCGCGGGCGCGGCGACGTGGTGGTGGCCGTCTCGGACTACACGAAGCTCCTTCCCAGCTCGCTGGCGCGCTGGGTGCCGGCCGAGCTGGTGGCGCTCGGCACCGACGGCTTCGGACGGAGCGAGGACCGCGCGAGCCTGCGCGACCACTTCGAGGTCGACGCACGCTACGTGGCACTGGCCGCGCTCCAGGGGCTGGCGCGGCGCGGCGAGGCGTCGGAGGCCGAGCTGACCCGCGCCCTGAAAGAGCTCGACATCGTCCCCGGCAAGCCCGATCCCGCCACCGCCTGAAGGAAGAATCCGCATGGCAAAGGACATCAAGCTCCCCGAGCTCGGAGAGAACATCGAGGAGGCCGAAGTGCTCTCGGTGCTCGTGTCGGAGGGCGACGAGCTGGCGGCCGATCAGGCCATCGCCGAGCTCGAGACCGACAAGGCGACGGTCGAGGTGCCGGCGCCGTTCGGGGGACGCGTCGCCCGGGTCCGGATCGCGGCGGGCGACTCGGTGCGCATCGGGCAGGTCTTGATCGAGGTCGAGACCGACGAGGCGGCGAGCACGTCCAGCGCGGCGTCATCCGACGACGACGGCGGTTCGGACGAGGCCGTGGGGGCGGCTGCCGACGCCACTGACACGGGTCTCGACGCCGATGCCGACGAGACGGCCGCGGCCGAAGAA
>CAYYUT010000604.1:0-2252 GCA_964474935.1 uncultured Spirochaetales bacterium | reverse complement strand
GCCTTCGCCTCGTCGAGCCCCTCGTAGCACTGCAGACGGATCAGCTCGCGCCCGAGCGCGCTCGACACCGCCTTGGCGAGCTCGGTCTTGCCGACCCCGGCGGGCCCCTCCACGAGCACCGGCTTCTCGAGATGCTGCGCCAGGTAGACGACGGTGGCGATGTTCTTGTCGCAGATGTAGCCCTGCTTGCGCAGCGACTCCTGGACGCCTTGGACCGAATCGAACATGGGGGCTCCTAGCTCATCAGGTGCAGCACGTGACCGAGCTTCTCCTTCTTGGTTCGAAGGTACTCGAGATTCTTGGCGTTGGGCGCGACTTCGAGCGGGACACGATCGACGATCTGGAGACCATAGCCCTCGATGCCCGCACGCTTGCCCGGGTTGTTGGTGATGAGGCGCATCTTGCGCACTCCGAGGTCGGCGAGGATCTGGGCCCCGACCCCGTAGTCGCGGAGATCGGCGGGGAAGCCCAGCCGCTCGTTGGCCTGCACGGTATCGAGCCCCTCGCTGTCCTGGAGCGAGTAGGCCTTAATCTTGTTCTTGAGACCGATCCCACGGCCTTCCTGGCGCATGTACAGGATTACCCCGCTGCCCGCCGCCGCGATCATCTTCATCGCGGCTTCGAGCTGCTCCCCGCAATCGCAGCGAAGCGACCCGAAGGCGTCGCCGGTCAGGCACTCGCTGTGGGCGCGCACGAGGATCGGTTCCTCGGGGTCGATCTCGCCCTTCACGAGCGCGATGTGATCGACCCCGTCGATGTCGTTCTCGTACACGATCGAGCGGAAATCACCGCCGGCGGCGGTCGGCAGCTCGGCCACCGCGGCGCGGCGCACCAGCTGCTCGTGGCGGAGCCGGTATTGGATCAGGTCGGCCACGGTCACGATCTTCAGGCCGTGGGTCTCGCCGAAGCGCACGAGGTCGGGGAGCCGCGCCATCGTGCCGTCGTCGTTCATGATCTCGCAGATCACACCGGCCGGCTTGAAGCCTGCCAGTCGCGCGAGGTCGACCGACCCTTCGGTCTGGCCGGCGCGGCGTAGCACCCCTCCCCGCTTGGCACGCAGGGGGAAGACGTGACCCGGTCGCGCGAGGTCCTGGGGACGCGTATCGTCGGCGATGGCCGTCAGGATGGTGGTGGCCCGATCGGCCGCCGAGATCCCGGTGGTGACCCCGTGCCGCGCCTCGATCGACACCGTGAAGGCCGTCCCGAACCCCGACGAGTTCTCGGTGTCGGGCACCATCATGTGGAGCCGCAGCTCTTCGAGGCGCTCCTCGGTGAGTGACAGGCAGACGAGACCCCGACCGAAGCGCGCCATGAAGTTGATGGCCTCGGGGGTCACCGTCTCGGCCGCCAGACAGAGATCGCCCTCGTTCTCCCGGTCTTCGTCGTCGACCAGGATGACCATGCGCCCGGCGCGCAGCTCGTCGAGCGCTTCCTGGATCGAGGCGATGGCGTCGGCATGCGGGTCGGGGTCGCCCCCGGCCGAGGGCAGTTTGCGGACGTCGGCGGACATGGGATCAAGCCTTTCGTACGGACTGGCACGGAGCCCAGTTCCGTCGGGCGCATCCGGGAAACCCTCGCACCGGCAGCCTATCGGCCGTTGATTCGTGTGTCAATTTGGGCCCCCTCCCCGTCCGAAGGCATCGAGCAGCTTGCGCGCGGCCGCGGCCGGCGTCGTCTCGTGGGCCGCAACCTCCTTCTCGAGGATCGGGATGAACTCGGCCACCTTCGGATGCGCACGGAACCGGCGTCCGAGCCCCTCTTCCACCAGGGTCCAGAGCCAGGCGCGGGCCTGGTCACAGCGCTTGCGCTCGAGCTCACCGGAGGCCTCGGTGGTGGCACGATGTTCGCGTACCGCCTCCCAGAAGCCGGCGATCCCGTCGCCCGTGAGGCTGCTCGCGCAGATCACGCGGGGCTTCCAGCTGCCCGACCGCGGACGCAGCAGATGGAGCGCCTGCTCGTGCTCGCCCCGCGTGCGTTCGGCCATCGCCTTCTGCTCTCCGTCGGCCTTGTTCACCACCAACATGTCGGCGAGCTCGAGCACGCCCTTCTTGATTCCCTGGAGCTCGTCGCCGGCGCCGGGCTGGAGCAGGACCGCGAAGAAGTCGACCATCGAGGCCACCGCCGCCTCCGACTGGCCGATCCCGACGGTCTCGACGATGACGGCATCGTACCCGGCCGCCTCGCACACCAGCATGGATTCGCGAGTGCGGTGGGCCACCCCCCCGAGCGAGCCCCCCGAAGGCGACGGACGG
>CAYYUT010000603.1:0-2259 GCA_964474935.1 uncultured Spirochaetales bacterium | reverse complement strand
CAAAACAAACCGGTCTCCGGCCCACCCCCGCAACCCTTGTAGTCACGCTTGGCCGCTACCCTAACCCGACCCCTACGCTAACCCTATCGGGCCGCGCGCGCGGCCCGCTCCCGACCCGACGGCGTCGCATCCGGACGGAATCGCCCGCCGCGACTTCCTGCGTCTCGGCGTGGCCGCCGGCGTCGGGCTCGGCCTCGCCCCGGCCGCGGTCTCCGGCGACGACCGGCCGCCCCGCGTGCGACGCCGTGCGATCCTCGGGCGCACCGGGCTCGAGGTTCCGGACATCGGCTTCGGCGCGAGCCGCCTCGCCGGCGATCCCGGCCTGGTCCGCCATGCGCTCGACCGCGGCGTCACGTACTTCGATTCGGCCGAGAGCTATCAGGGGGGCAGCTCCGAGACGACGCTCGGCGAGGCGCTCCGGGGGCGTCGCGACGAGGTGATCCTGACCAGCAAGACCAAGGGCGGCGGGCGGTCGACGCGGGCCCAGCTCATGGCCGCGCGCGAGGGGAGCCTCCGGCGCCTGCGCACCGACCGCATCGACATCTACTTCAACCACGCCGTGAACGACCCCGAGCGCCTCCGCAATCCGGAATGGTCCGAGTTCGTCGAGCGCGCCAAGGCCCAGGGCAAGATCCGCTTCACGGGGATGTCGGGGCACGGCGGACGCCTCGTCGAGTGCCTCGAGCAGGCCCTCGACCAGGATCTCTTCGACGTGTTCCTCGTCGCCCACAACTTCGGCCAGGACCCGGCCTTCTACGAGAGCCTGACCCGCGGCTTCGACTTCGTCGCCACCCAGCCCGATCTTCCGCGCGTGCTGGCCCGGGCCAAGCGCCAGAAGGTCGGGGTCGTCGCGATGAAGACGCTGCGTGGCGGACGCCTGAACGATCTTCGCCCCTACGAGACCGGGGGCTCGACCTTCGCACAGGCGGCCTTCCGCTGGACCCTCTCGAACCCCTCGGTCGATTCGCTCGTCGTGAGCATGAAGTCGCGCGAGATGATCGACGAGTACCTCGGCGCGTCGGGCTGGGAGCGTCCCCGCGCCGGCGACCGTCGGCTCCTCGCGCGCTACGAGGCCGAGCAGGGACGCATCCAGTGTCGTTACGGCTGCAACGCCTGTGCGTCGGCCTGTCCGCGCGAGGTCGAGATCCCCGAGGTCCTGCGCACGCGCATGTACGCCGAAGACTACGAAGACCTGGCCCTCGCACGCGAAGACTATGCGCGGCTCGGAGAGGCGGCTGCGCCCTGCGCGAGCTGCAGCCATCAGCGCTGCCTCGACGCTTGTCCGAGCGGCATTCCGATCGCCGAGCTCACCCGTCGCACCCACCGGCGACTCGCCGGCTGAGCCCGCGGGCCGGGGGGCCGCCTAGCGGACGCCGCGGCCCACGAAGCTTCCGATGGCCGACGTGAAGCGCCGGCAATCGTCGGTCGCACAGCTCTCGGCGCAGATCCGCAGGTCGGCATAGGTGAGCACGCCGTCCCCGTTGGCATCGTAGACCGTGAGCTCTCCCACCGCGGCTCGGAAGCGGTTGCGCATGAACTCGAAGAGCTCGTCGAAGCCGAAGGCCCCGTCCCCGTTCTCGTCGCACTGGACGAAGCCCGGGATGGCCTCGGCGATCTCCTCCACCGTGAGGTTCGGATCCGCCAGGATCTGATCTTCGCGGAACGGGAGCTCCTGCATCAGCGACTGCGAGTAGAGCTGCTCGGTCTGGTCCTGGTAGTAGGGGTTCGCCGGATCGCTCGACTGGGAGTAGCTGAGGGTGCCCCGCGCCCACACGCCGTCGGCATCCCAGCCCACCACCGACTGGATGCTCGCGCCCGTCGACATCGGCGTGTAGCCGACCCCGTCGGTGAGCCGGCGCGGCACCAGCACGTTGTAGACGCCCTCGCTCCCGTTCCCACCGTGCAACGGGATCTTCACCCCGTTGCGTTCCTCGAAGAAGACGTCGCCCCAGGCCGCGTCGAGCGGGAGCCCGGCCTGCTCGAGACGCTTCACCGCGCCGGCCAGCGCCTCCTGGACGGCGGAGCGCACGTTCGGGTCGGTGATGTTCAGAGCGCGCGGCGTCTCCACCGGATCATCGGGATCGAAGGGCACCTCGTAGAGGTTCGAGGTCCCACGCACCCGGCTCCAGAACTCGCGCCAGACGTGCGCACCGCGGCTCGACACCTTCACGCGGCGATCCCAGAGGGCGATCAGCTCGCAGGCGAACCCGATGTCGACGATCTCCCCTTCGAAGGGGATCTGGAGCGGGCCGTCACTGC
>CAYYUT010000602.1:0-2290 GCA_964474935.1 uncultured Spirochaetales bacterium | reverse complement strand
CGCCTGGTGCGATGCGAACAATGTACGGCTAATCTCGGACGAGGCCTATCACGGACTGATACGGATGGTCGAGGTGATCCGGGGCGAGATGGAGTTCGCGCTCGACTGCCGACCCGCCTTCAACTTCGCCCGCGACAGCCACGATTCGATCCTCGACGAGCGCGGGGCCGCCTTCCACGCCCCCGATCTCAGCCTGGCGCTCGCCACCCGCATCCCGCTCGAGAAGGCGGGATCGGGGGTCGAAGGCCGTTTCCGCCTGTCGGCGGGCGAGCGCGCCGTGGCGCGGCTCTCCGAGATCGGCCAGCGCGAGTCCTGCCACACCCCGACCAGCGACGAACACTGCCACGAGCTGTTCGTCCACACCGTGAAGTACTGGCGGCACTGGCTCTCGAGCTGCACCTACACGGGCCGGTGGCGCGAGATGGTCCACCGCTCGGCCCTCGTCCTGAAGCTCCTCACCTACGAGCCCACCGGCGCCATCGTGGCCGCGCCGACCTGCAGCCTGCCCGAAGATCTCGGAGGCGCGCGCAACTGGGACTACCGCTTCACGTGGATCCGCGATGCCGCCTTCACCCTCTACGGGCTCATGCGGATCGGGTTCACCGACGAAGCGGAAGCCTTCATGCACTTCCTGGGGCAGCGCTGCCACGAGCTCGGCGAGACGGGCTCACTCCAGATCATGTACGGAATCGACGGACGTCACGACCTGCCCGAGGAGACCCTCGATCATCTCGAGGGCTACCGCGGCTCGGCGCCCGTCCGGATCGGGAATGGCGCCGCCAAGCAGCTGCAGCTCGACATCTACGGCGAGCTGATGGACTCGGTCTATCTCTACAACAAGTACGGTGAGCCGATCAGCTACGACCTGTGGTCCTCGCTGCGACGACTCGTGAACTGGGTCGTCGACCATTGGCAGCAGCCCGACGACGGAATCTGGGAGGTGCGCAGCGGCCGCCAGCACTTCGTCTACTCGAAGCTCATGTGCTGGGTGGCGATCGATCGGGGCATCCGGCTGGCCGACAAGCGATCGTTCCCCGCCGATCGGGCCGTCTGGACCCGCGTGCGCGACGAGATCTACGAGGAGATCATGGAGAAGGGCTGGAGCGAAGAGCTCCAGGCGTTCGTCCAGTACTACGGGAGCGATTCCCTCGACGCGGCGAATCTCCTGATGCCGCTGGTCTTCTTCCTCTCGCCCACCGATCCGCGCATGCTCCGCACGATCGACGCGATCGACCAGCCGCCCGACTCGGGGGGCCTGACGGCCAACAGCCTCGTCTACCGCTACAACCTGAGCAGCTATCACGACGGCATCACCGGCGACGAGGGCACCTTCAACATGTGCACGTTCTGGTTGGTCGAGGCCCTCACCCGCGCCGGTCGGAGCGAGCCGGAGCGCCTGGCCAAGGCGCGTCTCATGTTCGAGGAAATGCTGGGATATGCCAACCACCTGGGCCTCTATGCCGAAGAGACCGGTCCGAGTGGCGAGGCGCTCGGCAACTTCCCGCAGGCCTTCACGCATCTGGCCCTGATCAGCGCGGCCTTCAATCTCGACCGCGCCCTCGGACGGAAGGATTGACGATGGGTTCGGAGCTCGGCAGCGAGGTCTTCGACGACGCAGTCGGACGCCTGATCCGCATCGCCGAAGAGGCAGCGATCCATCCGCAGGTGATCGAGGCGCTGCGCCATCCCCGGGCCACCCTGATGGCATCCCTCCCGGTTCGCATGGACGACGGCTCCACGCGCTCCTTCACTGGCTATCGCTGCCGCTACAACGACGTGCTCGGACCCACCAAAGGGGGCATCCGTTTCCATCCCGAAGTCTCGCTCGGAGAGGTGCAGGCGCTCGCCCTCTGGATGACCGTCAAGTGCGCCGTCGTCGGCCTGCCCTACGGCGGCGGCAAGGGCGGAGTGACGGTCGACCCGAAGGAGCTCTCGCGGCTCGAGCTGGAACGTCTGTCGCGGGCCTACGTGCGCGCCATGGCCGACTTCATCGGCCCCGACCGCGACATCCCCGCGCCCGACGTCTACACCAACGAGCGCATCATGGGCTGGATGGCCGACGAGTACCAGGCGATCCTACGCGCGAAGGCGCCCGCGGTCATCACGGGCAAGCCGATCTCGCTCGGCGGCAGCCTCGGCCGCGAGGAGGCGACCGGCCGTGGTGCCTACCTCGTGATCCGCGAATGGGCGAAGCGAAGGGACCTCGACCCCAGCTCGCTTCGCGTGGCGCTCCAGGGCTTCGGCAACGCCGGCTACAACGTCGCGCGCCTGCTACATGCCGACGGCTATC
>CAYYUT010000601.1:0-2295 GCA_964474935.1 uncultured Spirochaetales bacterium | reverse complement strand
GGTCCGCCGGTCGACGGCTCGCCCGCGACGAGCCCGCGACCCGCCGGATTGGGCCGCCTGTCCGACGCGCGCGCGGGCCCGGCGGATCCCCGCTGCGACCGGTCGGCCGACAGCATCCAGAGTCCGAGCCGTGCGCCATCGACCCCCACCGCCGCGCCATCACCATCGGACGCGAAGTGCACGAACTGGATCTCGGGACGGACGATCCGGTGCCGCTCGCGGCCCGAGCGGTCGAGGATCCGGGCGTCGTGTCGCGGCTCGCCGCCCGAGCGGCCGGCCGCTCCCGTGTCGTCCGCCACCGCCGGACCCGGGATCGGTTCGAGATCGGTCGTCACCCAGATCTCCTCGCGGACCGGGTCGAAGGCCACGGTCTTGGCGAGTGTCCGATGGCCCCGCTCGGCGCCGAGGGGATGCTCGGCCAGCCGCTCACCCTCGGTGGTGAGGAGGAGCACCGCCCCGTTGCCGCCCGCCGCGTCGGTGTAGCGCGATGCCACGACCCGGCCCTCGCCCGCCGGGGCGAGCTCGTTCAAGCCCACCCCGAGCGCGTCGAAGCGCGCGACCGTACCCGTCTCGGGATCGATCGCGCCCGCGTGATCGAAGAGTCCCGTGAAGAGCAGGCGACCGTCGCGCAGGGGAAGCACGTCCCACACACCCGAGCGCGACCCCGACCTGGCGACCACGAGCGAGGGCGCGAGGCGCTCGGTGCCGAGGTCGAAGCGCCCGATCCGCGCGGGTCCCGTGGCTCCGAGATCACCCGTCGGCCCGCCCTCGGAGGCGAACTGGTTCCAGAAGGCCGACTGCCCGAAGTAGAGGGTCTCGCCCGCCGCGTGCCCGAACCATGCGCAGAGCCGCTCTTCGCTGCTCGTGGCCTCGGCAGCGCGCAGCCGTCGCAGGTCGGGCGGCTCGTTGGCGCAGCCCCAAAGGGTGAGCACCGTGATCAGGAGCGTCGCGGCGAAGCGCCGAGCCGACGCCCGATGCGGCGATGCCACATCCGGCTGCGGTCTCGGAAGTAGTCGATCTGGAAGAGAGAAAGGGCTGGTCACCGGAGGAGGGAGCACCTGTCGCCGTCCATCGCCCGCTCGGGTGCCGCCTCGTGAGGCACCTGGGCGGCAGCGCCGCGAGCCGTTTCTTGCAGCAGAACGCCTACTTGCGCGACCCGTCGCTTTGGCACGAGTCATGCTTTACCCCCAGACAACGATTCGGCCTGGACGGATCGGATGGTGTGGGCGCGCTCATCCGTTTCGTCCGTCTCGAGGGCTCCGGGTCTTGGAACCAGGCGCCTTCCCCCAGAACGGCACCCCGCCTGCCCGGGACCCTGCGGGACACCGAATCAAGGCCCTCCGGCGAAGGTCGCCGGGGGGCCTTCGTTTTGTTGGGCCGCTCCGGCCCGTCATCCCGGATGCTTGCCGTCGCGAGCGCCGGTTCCGGCACCCGCCAGCGCGTCGATGACCTCCGAGCCGAACTCCCGGGCGAACCAGCCCTTGAGCTCGGGTAGCTCGGTGAGTTGGGCCGTCTCAGTGGGGTGCTTCCAGGCGATCGCCTCGAGCGCTGCGTTCGGACAGAACACACCCGGGTCCATCTCGAGCTCCGCGGCGCGTCCCGAGCGCCAGCGCTTCAGGACGTGGAGCCGCCGCTCGGTCCTTCGGTCCATGCGCCGGCGGCCGCCGTTCGCCGTTCTCGGAATCGGGCCGTGGGTGCGCTTGGCGCCTCGCGCCACGGCTGCAAGGATGTCGCGCCCCAGGCGTCTGAGGATCAGGTCGGTGACCCCCTTGATCGTTCCGAGCTCCTCGGGGGTGGTCGGCTGCACCTGGGCGATCTCGAGCAGCGCCCGATTGCCGAGCACCTTGAAGGGCGGTCGATCGAACTTGCGAGCCCGCGCGTCGCGCATCAGGAAGAGCTCGCGCAGCGCCGACAGGGCCTCCGGTTCGAGCCCCCGGGCACCCTTGATCTTGAGGTAGCCGAGCTTGTCGAACTCGCGCACGGGCCAGGCCCGACGGGTGAGCGCGGCGAACTCCTCCTGCGCCCAGCCGAGACGGTCGGCCCGGCGCAGCTCGCGCTCGAGACGCTCTGCGAGTCGGATCAGGTAGATCACGTCGGCGGCCGCGTACTGGAGCTGACTGTCCGACAGCGGTCGTAGCGACCAGTCCGAGCGCTGTTCGTCCTTCGGGAGCTGCACGTCGAAGTGTCGCTCGCACAGCGCGGCGAGACCGATCGCGGGGTAACCAAGGAGCTGGGCGCTCACCATCGTGTCGAAGAGGTGGGCGAACTCGAATCCGAAGTCGCGCTTCAGGATGT
>CAYYUT010000600.1:0-2300 GCA_964474935.1 uncultured Spirochaetales bacterium | reverse complement strand
GCTACGCGCCCGAGATGGCCTACTTCGAGACGATCCACGAGGTGAAGCTGATCGTCGATCTGATCTACGAAGGGGGCATCGCCAACATGCGCTACTCGGTATCGAACACGGCCGAGTACGGCGACCTGACGCGGGGGCCGCGGGTGGTGGACGCCGACACCAAGGCGCGGATGCGCGAGATCCTGGGCGAGATCCAGTCGGGCGCCTTCGCGCGGGAATTCATCCTCGAGAACCAGGCCGGACGGCCGGCCTTCAACGCGCTCGCCCGCCAGGGGGCCGAGCACGATCTCGAGAAGGTCGGGGCCCGGCTGCGCGGCCTCATGCCCTGGCTCGCCGAGAAGCGACTCGTCGACCGCTCGAAGAACTAGGGACACCGCCGAGGCCGGCCATGGACGAACGCGCCGCCGAGCCCCGCACCGAGCGGGCGGGCCCTGCCCAGGCCAGCCCGTTCGTCGAGCGGCCCACCGAGTTCGTGGTGCCAGACGCCTGGAGGCTCGCGGCCGTGCCGGGGGGGATCGCTCTGGTCGCGGCCGGGGTCGGTTGGGGCGGGTGGGCGCTGCTGGCGCTCGGGCTCGCGGGCTTCGTCGTGGCCTTCTTCCGCAATCCGTCGCGCCCGCTGCCGGGCGGGCCCCGCGAGGTGCTGGCGGCGGCCGACGGTCGGGTGCTCGAGGTGGCCGAGATCGAGCCCGAGGACGGCCAGAAAGCACTGCGTATCGCCACCTTCCTCTCGGTCTTCGATGTGCACGTGAACCGGATGCCGCTCGCCGGAGAGGTCGTGTCGGTGGAGCGGGCCGGATGGCTCTACCGAGCCGCCTTCCGAAAGGGTGCCGAGCGCGAGAATGCCCGCTGCACGGTCACGCTTCGCACCGAGCAGGGCGAGCGGTTCCAGGTGGTCCAGATCGTGGGCGCGGTGGCCCGACGCATCGTCTGCCATCCTCGGGTCGGTGAACGGGTCGAGCGGGGAATGCGGTTCGGACTGATCCGTTTCGGCTCGCGCACGGACGTCGTGCTTCCGAGTGGGTCGCAGGCCCTGGTGGCGACGGGCGACCGGGTGCGCGGAGGCCTCACCATCCTGGCCCGACTGCCCGATGCCGGTGCGGAGGGAGCGTGAGCATGCACGAGCGCGAGCGGAGCCAGCCCCGGACGGCGGCGACCGGACCGCCGGCAGCGCGGAACCGGGGGCGCGCACGTCGCCCCGGCGACGTCACGGCCCTGCTGCCGCAGCTGCTCACCACCGGGAATCTGGCGGCGGGCTTCTACGCCATCAGCCTCACCACCCAGGGTCAGACCGATCGCGCTGCCCTCGCCATCCTGTTCGCCGGGATCTTCGACTTCTTCGACGGACGCGTGGCCCGGCGGGTGGGGGCGACCAGTCGCTTCGGGGTCGAGTACGATTCGATCGCCGACACGGTCTCGTTCGGAGTCGCGCCCGCGATCCTGGCCTACCGGGTGGGCGAGCTGCACCAGCTCGGCTGGAGCGGATGGGTCTTCGCCTTCGCGTTCCTCGCCTGCGCCGCCCTGCGCCTCGCCCGCTTCAACGTGTCGTCGGGCCGCTACGAGGGCTTCTTCCAGGGGCTCCCGAGTCCGGCGGCGGCCGGTATGGTGCTCTCGAGCGTCTGGTTCGGCGATCTGGTGCGCGCGGCCGGAGTGCCCTTCTCGCTCCCGCCGCTGGCGGTGGGGCTCGGCGTCACCGGACTCGGCCTGCTGATGGTGAGCGCGATTCCCTACCGGAGTGCCAAGGCGGCCCGCATCGGGCCCTCGAATCGGAACCGCGTGCTGGCCGTGATGGCCTTCGTGGCGATCCTGATCAAGCCCGGGCTGACGCTGTTCGCCATGGCCGGGGCCTACGTGCTCTCGGGGCCGATCGAAATGGGAATCCGCTGGCGCCGCGGGACGTCACTGACCGAGGTGGCGGCCCTCGACGACGGCGACGAAGACGACCGGTCGGCAGGAGGAGAGGCATGAGCGAGACCATCCGGATCTTCGATACGACCCTTCGCGACGGCGAGCAGTCCCCCGGCTGCAGCATGAACCTCGACGAGAAGCTCGCGCTCGCGCGCCAGCTCGAGCGCCTCGGCGTGGATGTGATCGAGGCCGGCTTCCCCATCGCCAGCGAGGGCGACTTCGAGGCCGTCCGCACCATCGCGAGCGAGCTGCGCGAGACCCGCGTGTGCGGGCTCGCCCGGACCAGCCGGGCCGACATCGAGCGCGCCGGTCAGGCCATCGAGCCGGCCGCCCGTCCGCGCATCCAAACCTTCATCGCCACGAGCGCCATCCATCTCGAGCACCAGCTCCGGCTG
>CAYYUT010000599.1:0-2305 GCA_964474935.1 uncultured Spirochaetales bacterium | reverse complement strand
CGCCCAGAGCGAGCAGACCCAGCGCGCCGAGGCTCGCGATCGCGACCCCGATTCCCTCCGGTCGAACCAGATAGGCCAGACCCGACGCCAGGCCGGCGGCGAAGCCCCACGGCGGCGAGCGCCGGGCGATCGCGAGCCAGCCGAGCGCGACCGCCGTCATGAAGAGCCCGAGGTGCAGACCGTCGCTCTGGACGTCGGCGCTGTAGCGGACGGCGTAGGGATGAATGGCGAGGAGCGTCGCCCCGATCGCGGCGATGCCGGGTCCAAAGGCGCTGCGCAGGAAGACGAAGCAGGCCGCCACGGCGAGGGTCCCGCCGAGAATCGACACGGCCACGGCCGGCTGCTCCCAGCCCCAGGGATCGTCGGGCCCGAAGAGCGCCTGGGTGCCGGCGATCGCCAGGGGATAGAGCGGGTGGTAGTCGTGCGAGATCAGGCCTTCCCAGTCGCCCGCCGCCGCCCTCTTGGCCAGCGCCAGGAAGATCGGGCCATCGTTGAACATGACGACGGTGCGCTGCCAGGCGATCCAGCGGAGCCCGGCCGCGAGCAGCAGGATGGCGGGGAGGATCCCGGCGGCGAGCGATCCCGAACCGACGTCTTCCGCCGGTCCAGCGTCGACCGACGCCTCGCGCGTCGGCCTGCTCCCCCGCGGCGACCTGGACACGCGGGCAAGGTACTGACTTCTCGCGGAGGCGGTAGGACCTCGGGCGGGCTAGCTGGAACGTCGTTCGACGGCGGCGTCGATCGCCTTCACCTCGGCCAGCACCCCATCGAGGTCGTCGACCGGGAGCTGCACGGCGCCGTCGCAGCGGGCACGCGACGGATCGTGATGTACCTCGATGAACAGGGCGTCGATCCCGTAGGCCACGGCAGCCCGAGCAAGCGGCGCCACGCAGTCGCGGTCGCCTCCCGAGGACTTCCCCTGGGCGACGGGTCGCTGGGCGGAGTGGGTGGCGTCAAAGCAGACCGGGGCCACCTGGCGCATCACACCAAAGCCCCGGAAATCGACGATCTGGTTGTTGTAGCCGAAGCTCGTCCCACGCTCGGTCAGCATCACGCCCGTGGCACCGAACTTCTCGGCCTTGGCCACCGCGAGACCCGCGTCGTGGGGCGCCATGAACTGGGCCTTCTTGAAGTTGAGGGGACGGCCCGTCGCCGCGCAGGCCGCGATCAGGTCGGTCTGGCGTGAGAGGAACGCCGGAACCTGGAGGCAATCGGCCACCTCGGCGACCGGCTGCGCCTGCCAGGGCTCGTGCACGTCGGTGGTGATCGGCAGGCCCGTCTCGGCCTTCACGCGCGCGAGCATGCGGAGCCCGTCTTCGAGGCCGGGGCCCCGATAGCTGTCGTGGCTCGAGCGGTTGGCCTTGTCGAACGAGGCCTTGAAGACGAGCGGGAAGCCATGGCGCCCGGCGGCGTCCTGGATGCGCCGGGCGATGTCGACCGCGCTCTCGACGTCCTCGAGCACGTTCAGGCCGGAGACCAGGACGAGGGGCTCCCCCGTCCCGACGGAGATGGGTCCGATTTGCATGGGTCTCGTTACTCCCCTCGGAAGGCGTCGATCTCGACCGCCTCGCGCAGCTCGTCCAGGAGGTCGGGCAACGCAGAGGTGACACGGTTCCAGTTCGGGATCAGGGGGGCTCCCATCGGGTCGCGCACGAACGAGAGGCCCGCCGTGCGCAGCGCCCGCGAGAAGGTCTCGACGGCCACCTCTTCCTCGTGCCGATCGAAGGTGAGTCCGTTGAGCGCGGCGTCGTCACTGTAGCGGGCGACGGCGTCCTGCGCCGTCCGAACGTACGCCGAGATCAGGCTGTTCAGGAAGCCGGCGTCGAACTGGACCCCGTAGCTGGCGAGATTCCGGATCAGCGACGCTGCGATGTCCGCGACCATGCGGTGGAGACCCTGGGTCGGGTCCTGCTCCGAGAGCGCCTGGTGCTTGTGGTCGTAGTTCTCGACCAACTCGACCTGGCAGATCCGCTTGAGCGAGCCGTTGCGGTAGACCTCGGCGAGCAGCCCCATCTCGAGCCCCCAGTCGGCCGGGATCCGGATGATCCGCGCGAGATCGGTGGTCATGGAGCACTCGCCAGCGAGCGGATACCGGAACGAATCGAGGTACTCGAGGAGCGGCACGTTCCCGAGCACCGCCTTCATGGCCCGCAGGGTCGGCGTCATGAACAGACGCGTCACGCGTCCGTAGAGACGATCGGTCACCCGCCCGTAGTACCCCTTGGCGAACTCGTAGTTGAGATTCGGATTGACGGTGGGGAAGCAGAGCCGGGCGAGGAGCTCGCGTTGGTAGTCGCGGATGTCG
>CAYYUT010000598.1:0-2307 GCA_964474935.1 uncultured Spirochaetales bacterium | reverse complement strand
GTGCGGCGGGGCAGCGGCTCGGCCCCCGCCGCGGGCGGCGACGGACCCTTCACGCCCGTACAGGCCCGGCGGTTGCGCGAGTGGCTCGAGTCGGGGTCGCCCGGGCACGGCGCCGAGAGCGCGAAGCTCGTGATCGCCTCGCCCGACGCCGACGCCACGGCCGAGTTCGTGCGCCTGCTGCGCGCGCTTCCCGGCATGCGACTCGAGGGCCACTTCGCCGGCGGGAACTTCGGCGCGGACGATCTCGCCCCGATCGGGCGGCTGGCCGTGGAGGGATCCGTCTCAATCCAGCTCTGGCACATGCCGGCGGGCGACGACTACGCGCCCCTCTGGCCGGTGGTGTCGCACGGAGCGCTGGGAGTGGTCCTCCTCGGCTCCGGGGCGGGCCCCGAGGCCGTCGACGCGTTGGGCCCGATCCAGCGCTCGCTCCAGGGCGCTCCCGCGGCCCGCCTCTTCCACGTCGTGTTGATCCGGAAGGACGACGAAACGGAGCCGGATGGTTTGCGAGACAGCGTCTCGCTCCTCGATCAGGGCTCGTTCTTCCTGCTCCCGATCGACGGCGACAAGGATCCCGTGACGCTCCTGCGCGGACTCCTGTCGCGCCTGGTTCCCTAGCCCGGTTCCCGACGCGCAGCGCTCCTTGACCAACGCGTTGGCGGATCGTACTTTCGAGGCGCACCAGGGGCTCCGATCACCACATGAACGAACTCGAGACGCTGACCGAGGGCCTGACGTTCGATGACGTCATCCTCGTGCCCGGTCCTTCCGACGTCTTGCCGCGCGACGTCTCGTTGCGTTCCCAGCTGACCCGCGAGCTCACCCTGGCCGCACCCCTCGTCTCGGCCGCCATGGACACCGTCACCGAGCACGAGACCGCCATCTGCATGGCCCAGCACGGCGGGATCGGCATCCTCCACCGCAACCTCCCGATCGAGGCGCAGGCCGCCGAGGTCGACCTCGTGAAGCGTTCCGAGTCGGGGATGATCTCGGACCCGATCACGATGCGTCCCGAGCAACGCATCCAGGAAGCCCTCGAGGTGATGGCGCGCTACCGGATCTCGGGCGTCCCCGTGGTGCGCGACGGGCGCGCGGTGGGGATCCTCACCAACCGCGATCTCCGCTTCGTGAAGGACCACAGCCAGGAGATCTCGCGCGTGATGACGCGTGACGGTCTCATCACCGTCCCGCCCGGCACCACGCTCGAGCGCGCCAAAGAGCTGCTGCATCGGCACCGCATCGAGAAGCTGCTCGTCGTCGACGACCGGGGCATGCTGCGCGGGCTGATCACGATCAAGGACATCCAGAAGAGCGAGCGCTTCCCGCACGCATCGAAGGACGGGAAGGGCCGCCTCCGCTGTGGCGCCGCCGTCGGCACCGGGCCCGAGAATCTCGAGCGGGCGGACGCCCTGATCGCGGCGGGTGTGGACGTGATCGTCGTGGACACCGCCCACGGACACTCGGGCGGTGTGCTCGAGATGATCGCCAGTCTGCGCAGGGCCCACTCCGACATGCCGATCATCGGTGGCAACGTGGCCACCGCCGAGGGCGCCGAGGCGTTGATCAAGGCCGGCGTATCGGCCGTCAAGGTGGGCGTCGGTCCGGGCTCGATCTGCACCACCCGGGTGGTGACGGGCGTCGGGGTGCCCCAGCTCACGGCGATCCGCGAAGCGGTGCGGGCCGCCCGCGCGGCCGGTGTGCCGGTGATCTCGGACGGCGGCATCAAGTACTCGGGCGACATCGTGAAGGCACTGGCCGCGGGGGCCTCGTGCGTGATGATCGGTTCGCTGTTCGCCGGCACCGACGAGTCGCCGGGCGAGGTAGTGCTCTACCAGGGCCGCTCCTACAAGATCTACCGCGGCATGGGGTCGCTCGGCGCGATGCTCCAGGGAAGCCGCGACCGTTACTTCCAGGACCACGTCGACGATGCTCGCAAGCTCGTTCCCGAGGGCATCGAGGGGCGGGTTCCCTACCGCGGCAGCCTGTCGAGCAGCATCGAGCAGCTGCTCGGCGGCATCCGGTCGGGCATGGGCTACTGCGGGTCGGCCGATCTCGGCGAGCTGCGCGAGAAAGCGCGCTTCATGCGCGTGTCTCCGGCGGGGGTGCAGGAGGGCCACGTCCACGACGTGATCATCACGAAGGAAGCCCCGAACTACCGGGTCGAGTAGCCGATGGCCGAGTCGGCGCATCGCGACCGGGTCCTGATCCTGGACTTCGGTTCGCAGTACACCCAGCTCATCGCCCGCCGCATCCGCGAGCTCGACGTCTACTGCGAGATCCATCCCCCGACGCTATCGCTCGCGGCCGTCC
>CAYYUT010000597.1:0-2310 GCA_964474935.1 uncultured Spirochaetales bacterium | reverse complement strand
CCTGACCTGCGGAGTTTGCGCGTTGTCGTTCCGCTTCCGCATCACAGCTGCGTTTCAAGTTTTGACTCACCGCTTAGGCGAGCTTCTCACGGTCCGGCGAGGCTGCTGGGCGGGGTGGCTTACGGCGGCGGCGCCTGCGATCCGACGAGCGCTCGCGTGCAGCGGCTTCGAGCTGGGGCGGGGGGGCAAGGTTGCGTGGGAGCGCGCCGATACCGAGCTGCTCGAGGAGCCCTGCTTGCTGCCTTGAGAGGTCCGAGCGCGTCCAGAAGCACTCGGCGTCCTCTCCTTCGGGGCCAATGCGTATCTCCTGCGCGCGGATCCTCCCCAGCTCGGAGAGCACTGTCTCGGGCGAGAGCGTGCTGGCTGGCCAGGTGCCCAATCGGTGCTGGAGAAACCGGCGCATGAGTAGCGCCAGGACACAGACGAAGACGTGGCCGTCCACCGTGTTCTCGAGGCGGTGGCGCGTCGGGCGGATCTCCACAAAGCTCTTCAAGAAGCGGATGTCGTGTTCGATGCGGGCTTCGTCCTTGTAGCGAAGAGCGATCTTCGCGGGATCGAGCTCGCGCAAGTTGGTACGTAGAACCCACCTCCCGTCGTAGCGCGCGTCCCGGTCGGCTGCGGCATGATCGATGACGAGTCGTCCGCCTTCCAGGCCGAGGTAACGGCTCTTGCCGCTCGTGCTCTGCAGCCGCATACCCGTCTTGGAGGCGGGATCGAGCCCACTTTCACCCAGCTCAGCGGCGAGCTGCGAAAGGATGTCGTCACGACGCCAGCGGTCGCGGGCAGCGGCCTCCGCGCTGCGGCAAACGACGTAGCGACGGTTCTCAACCCAGACCTCCTTGACGTCGAGGCCGGGCTCGACTTGGCGATAGCGACCAGCTCTGCTGAGGACGTCTTCGTTGACCTCCTTCACCTTGCGCAGCCGAGTGGCCACGATGTATCTGAACTCGAACTCGTTCTCGAGAAGTTCGACGATCGCCGCGCTGTGCATACCTCGATCGCAGACGATCACGACCTCTCGGAGCCCGAAGCGATCGTAGAGCTCGCGCAACGTGTGCCGGAAGGTGGTCGTGTCATGGGAGGCCCCAGGATAGACGTGGTGCATGACGGGCCAGCCGTCGGAGGTGGTCACCAGGCCCACGAGGACGTGGTGCTTACCGGTCCGCGCTCCCTTCCTCCCCGCAATCTCGGCCAGGTCGTGAGGGCCACGTCCTTCGAAGTGGGAAAGGGTGGTGTCGTAGAAGTAGACCGCGCCGCCCGTGAGGTGGCGTCGCTTTAGTCTGCGGTGGATCGCGACCTCCAACTCCTCCCGCTCCTCATGCAGCCACGTCAGGGTGGCGTAGAGCTGGTCGGCTGTGAGTGCGTCGGGCAGCGGGTAGTAGGCGTCCTGATCGAGCCATGTCTCGGTGCTCAGCTTGCTCAATGGCTCGATCAAGCGGTTCGCCACCATGGCGAACGTCGCTCGCTCCAGATCGTGCTTGAAGCGACGCCGCTTGGCGAAGCGGCGAAACAGGTCACGCAGGCCCAGCTCGTTCCACAGCCGCTCCAGCGCGTAGAGCGACCCGAAGGTGCGATCCTGTCGGACGCCGACGCCGGCGTCGAATGTGTCGCCTGGAGTGCGAGGAACTTCGGGGCGGGGAACCGGGAGCACGGTTCCGTAGCGGGCCAGGCAGCGGATCAGGCGGTCGACCGAGGCAGGGTCGAGCTTCTCCTTGTTGCCCAGCGACATGAGGGTCCGCTGGCGCACCTTCCCGCCGTCGCGCACGCTCTCGACGACCTGGACGTAGCGGTGAGTGCCGGTGGCGGTCTTGACCACGCTCTCACGGACATACATTGCCAGCACTCTCCCCGTTCGCCTGCGCTCTCGCAGCTCGCTCGATGGTAGCGGGCGCCCCGGCGGGCTCAAAGTGCGATATGCGCATCAAATGCGCATCCGCGCGAGACGATTGCCACGACGCGCTGGCTCGTGCGTGGCCTGTGGTCCGCTTGGCAGGCTGGCCGGCTCCGGTTTTGGCGCTCTCAAAGTCCGCAGGTCAGGCCAGGCGGTGAGGTCAGGCGACGCCGACGACGTGCCGGCCCAGGCTGCGGCGCGGGCCTGCTGGATCCTCGCGGTCTGCTCGGGGCTCGTATCCGGTGTGAGCAGCAGGCAGCGGGACGTGTTCTGCAGGTCGATCGTCGGGCTGGTGGTGCCGGACAGCACGGCCACGGGGCCGCGCACCTCACGGGTCTCGGCGCTGCCCTTGACGGTGAGGGTCTGGCTCAGCGCGCCCGAGGACTGCAGGACGCGCAGGGGGTGCTCGACGTCGGCGG
>CAYYUT010000596.1:0-2322 GCA_964474935.1 uncultured Spirochaetales bacterium | reverse complement strand
AGCGGGGCGCGCAGGCGCTCGGCCCGCTCCTGGATCCTCAGGATCTTCTCGACGGTCCGCGCACCCCAGGAGCCCGCCTTCACGGTCGAGTCGTTCGCCATCAGGCAGACCGTGCGTCCGTCGATCCGGGCCGTCCCGATGACGACGCCGTCGGCCGGCAGATCGCGGGCCAGGGCGTTGGCGAAGACGGCATCCTCGACGAACGAATCGGGGTCGCACAGACGCGCGATGCGTTCGCGACAGAAGAGCTTCCCCTGCTCGCGCGCCTTCTCGTGATACTTGGCGTCGCCGCCGCCCCGGATACGCGCGAGCTCGTCGCGCACCTCGTCGCCCGTCTTCATCCCGACCACGCCCCCTGCGCGACGTCCCGCCCCGGGGACGCGGCGCCTATGCCGTCCGCTTCTCGACCCGCGGGCTCCGCAGGGCCCGGAAGACCCTTCCCGGAAGACGACGCTGGAGGACCTCGTCCTCGAGCCACGCCGAGCTCGCCACCAGCCCTTCGAGGTCGATGCCGGTGGCCACGCCCTCGCGCTCGAAGAAGTCGACCAGATCTTCCGATGCCACGTTCCCGGAGGCTCCCGGCGCGTAGGGACATCCACCGAGCCCGCCGAGCGACGCGTCGAAGGTGCGGATGCCCTCGGCGTAGCCGGCGGCAGCGTTCGCCAGGGCCCGGCCATAGGTGTCGTGCAGATGGAGGGCGATTCGGTCGATGGGGGCCACCTCGGTGATCGCGCGCACGAGCGCCTTCACCTGCCTCGGGACACCCACGCCGATGGTGTCGCCGAGCGAGATCTCGCCGACACCGAGCGCGAGGAGCCGTTCGACCAGACCGACCACGGCGCCTTCGGCCACCGGGCCCTCGTAGGGGCAGCCGCAGACGGTGGACACATAGGCGCGGAGCCCGACGCCATCGGCCTGCGCCCGCTCGGCCACCGGACGGAAGCGCTCGAGATGCTCGGCCACGCCGCGATTCACGTTCTTGCGGTTGTGGGTCTCGCTCGCCGAGACGAAGAACGCGGCCACCGGGATGGCGCCCATCCGCAGCCGCTCGTAGCCCGCTTCGTTCGGAACGAGGGCGCTGAAGGCGACACCGGGCGCGTCGGGCAGGTGGGCGGCCACCTCATCGGCGTCGGCGAGCTGGGGGATCCAGCGCGGCGACACGAACGAGGTGACCTCGATGGCGCGAAGACCCGCCGCGACCAGGCGCTCGATGAGCGCCGACTTGGCCGGCCGGGGCACGCGTTCGGGCTCGTTCTGGAGCCCGTCGCGTGGCCCCACCTCGTAGAGACAGACGTCCCGCCCGGCCCACCGGTCGGCACGGGGCTCCGTGTCCAACGAGCTACTTCTCGTAGCTGTAGAAGCCGCGACCGGTCTTCCGACCGAGGTAGCCCGCCTCGACCCGCTTCTTGATCTCGAGGCAGGGCGCGTAGCGCGGCTCGCCGTACTCGAGGTAGAGGCTCTCGAGGATCGCGAACACCACGTCCAGGCCGACCAGATCGGCCAGCGCCAGCGGGCCCAGCGGGTGGTTGCACCCGAGCTTCATGCACTCGTCGATGCCCTCGGCCGGCGCCACGCCCTGCTGGAGCGCAAAGGCGGCCTCGTTGATCATCGGAAAGAGCACACGGTTCACCACGAAGCCCGGCGAGTCCATCACGTCGATGGGCACCTTGCCGAGCGCCTCGGCGAGCCCGCGGACGGCGGCGACCGTCGAGTCGTTGGTGCGCATGCCACGCACCACCTCGACGAGCTTCATCGCTGGCACCGGATTGAAGAAGTGGAGCCCCACGAAGTGACCCGGACGCGACACGAAGGAGGCGAGCTTCGTCACCGAGAGGCTGGAGGTGTTCGTGGCGATGATCGCGTCCTCTGCCACGATCGCGTCGATCTTTCCGAGCAGCTCGCGCTTCAGCTCGAGCTGCTCGGGCGCGCACTCGATCACCCGCTCGCAGCCCTTGAGCTCTTCGAGCGGCACGACACCGCGGATGTGGGCGAGCGCGGCATCGCGCTCGGCCTGGGTGAGCTTCTCCTTGGCCACCAGCCGATCGAGCGACTTGGTGATGCCCTTGAGCCCCCGGTCGACCGACTCCTGCTTCCGATTCTGGAACACGACGGAATAGCCGTGCAGCGCCGCCACCTGCGCCAGGCCCTGGCCCATGGTGCCGGTTCCGATGATCCCGATCGTGTGCTTCTCGGCCATGACTAGACGAGCTCCACGGCCAGGGCCACGGCCTCGCCGCCCCCGATGCAGAGGGTCGCGCTGCCGCTCTTGCCCCCGCGGTCCTTGAGCGCGTGGAGAAGCGTCACGAGCACCCGCGCGCCGGC
>CAYYUT010000595.1:0-2326 GCA_964474935.1 uncultured Spirochaetales bacterium | reverse complement strand
CGCCGGGCGCATCGTCGAGTTCAAGGTGATGATCCGGCCGCTCCAGGCCATCCAGACCGTCCACGCCCAGATGGCGCGGATGCTCGAAGCGATGAAGGAGCGTCGCGCCGATTGAGCCCCGCGCGTGCGCCCGACGGCCAGGCGCCGCGACTCGGCCACGAACAGGAGCTGGTTGCTCTCCAGCCCGTTCGGGTCGATCACCTGGGGGGCGGCGCGGGGCGTTCTTCGCGGTGTCCGCGCCGGTGGATCTCACGGACCTCGTCGATCGTGGCCGCGTCGCGCGCCGACTTGTCGGGTCGATGCGCCTTCAGACGAGCGAACCGGAGAGCGACGCCCCCGGGATACTGAGGGCTCGCCTGGACGTCGCTGAAGGCCACCTCCACCACGAGCTCGGGCCGCACGTGCAGGACGTGCCCCTCCTGCCCGATGGCGAGAGCCTTCAGGTGTTCGGTCTGCCACGCGAGCATCGTGTCCGTCATGCCCTTGAAGGTCTTTCCGAGCATCACGAAGCCTCCGTCGCGCGGATCGCGTGCTCCGAGGTGGAGATTGCTCAGCCAGCCGCGTCGGCGTCCGGAGCCCTCCTCGACGGCGAGCACCACGAGATCGAGCGTGTGGGACGGCTTGAGCTTGAGCCACGCCGCCCCCCGGCTTCCGGCCTCGTAGAGAGCGCTCGGATCCTTGGCCATCAGCCCCTCGTGTCCGGCGGCCAGGGCCTCGTCGTAGAAAGCCAGGGCGGCGTCGACGTCGTCGGCGATCGCGCGCGGGACGTGCTGGTCCGCAGCGAGCGTCTCGTCGAGGACCGCCAGGCGATCGCGGGCGGGCTGGTCGATCAGGCTCGCACCGTCCCGGAGAAGCACATCGAAGTAGACTTGGGCGAGGGGCAGGGTGCGCCGCATCTCCGACACGTCCTGCCGCCGTCCGAAGCGTCGCATGGTGGTCTGGAAGGGCGCGGGCGAGCCGTGGCGATCCAGGACGATCGCCTCGCCGTCGAGGATCAGCTCGCGCGCGGGGAGGGCGCGCACCGCCTCGACGATCTCGGGAACCCGATCCGTCACTTCGTGGAGGCGCCGCGTAAAGACGCGGACCTCGTCCGCTGACTTGTGCACCTGCACGCGGGCTCCGTCGAGCTTCACCTCGAGGATCGCTGGGCCGAGCCGCTCGAGCGCCTCGTCGACGTCGCCGGCCGGAGTGGCCAGCATCGGGAGCACGGGTCGGAACAGAGTCAGGGCGAAGCGGGCGAGCCCGTCGCGGCCTTCCAGGAGGACCGCCGTGGCCACGTCGGGGATCGAGCCGGCGAGCATCGCCGCGCGCCGCACGTCCGCGGCCGGGAGCGAGGTCGCGTCGGCCACCGCTTCGAGCAGCGTTCCCCCGAGCGCACCCTGTCGGAGGTCGCCGATCAGGAGGCCTCGGAGCAGTCGGCGTTCGCCGGCGGTCGCGTGCGCGAGCAGCGAGGACAGTGCCTCCTCCCGCCGTCGCTTCGCGCCCGCTCCGGCGATCGCTCCGATGGCCTCGATCCGGCGATCCACGTCGAGGATCGCGAGGCGTGGGTGGGTAGGGATCGGACGGGGGTCGACCTCGCCGAGCAGGGCGGCTCCGACCCCCACCCGACCCTGGGGCAGCTCGCCGGCGAGATAGTGGACGGCGACCCGCACTTCGTCGGGCGCGAGCGCGCGGAGGAGCGTCGCCAGCCGTTCGCGCTTCTCCAGGCGGGAACGGGTGGCGGCCACGGCGAGCGAGGTCGAGACGATGGCGTCGAGGTCCATACGATCAGCCTAGGTCGTGCGCTGGGAACCGCGCGCCCGACGCGCCCGTCCAGCCGGCCGAGTGGTGGGCGCCACGGACCGGGGCGCCGCCCGGAGGTCTCGCGCCTCTGTGACGATCGGGTGACGCGGCGGCGGCGGGCACCGCCGCCGTCGGCGCGGCCAACGGGCGCGGGTCGGGCCTGAGGGTCCGCCGATCGCTCCCGGCTCGGGGCCGCGGGCCGGACGGCGTCCCGACTGGTCGTACTCGGTTCCGCTGCGTGTCGCCTGGTCGCGCGTCATCTCGCCTCGCCCCGTCCCGTGTGGTCCCGTGTGGTCGTGAGGCGGCGCTGATAGACTGCGCCCCTTGCCGAAACGTGCGCGATCCAAGCCGCCGTCCGTCGGGTCTCGGGCGAGGCGGGACTCCTCGGACCCCGTCGCGGCCGCGCCGCCGCGGGTCGATGATCCGTCGCACGAGGCGTCCGGCGAACGGACCCAGCTCGGTCTCACGATCGGGGCCACGTAGTGGGAGTCCTCGCTCCCCTATCTGGCGCACTGGCTCGCGACCGATCGCTTCGCCGAGCCGG
>CAYYUT010000594.1:0-2326 GCA_964474935.1 uncultured Spirochaetales bacterium | reverse complement strand
GAAGGCCTTCCAGGGATGCGGGTCGGGGCTCGCGCGGTGCGAGCCCTGGACGACGCGGGTGGCGCCGTTCTCGTCGCAGAAGTCCGTGATCGCCCACATGGTGTTGCAGACGATCGGCGCATGCGGCTTGGGAAGGGGAATCAGCTGGTCGTCGGCATGAATCGGCTGGGCGCTCTCGCCCGGATCGATCGCGATCGACGAGAGCGACGACACCAGGCAGCCCCGATCGAGGACGCCTTCCACGATCGGCAGCACGCTCGCGTGCACCGGAATGCGCTCGAAGATCTCGCCGTGGACGAGCAGGTTGTAGATCCGTACCGTCCGTCGTCCTTCGAACACGTTGTCGGCCGGCCCGAGCCCGAGATCGCGCTCGAGCTGCTCGAGCCGTTCGCGGATCGCATCCGCGAGGTCGGGCTCGAAGGCGTCCCGCACCACGCTGTAGCCCTGCTCCACGATGCGGCGGAGGTGGGCGTCGACGTCGGGGGAGACCGGCGGCCTCGGAGCCGGGGCGAGATCGGGCGGCGCCATGCGCGCAGCATGCCCCGACGACCGTCAGGCGTGCAAGGCCCCGCCGGGAGGGGGGATCCCGACGGGGCCAGAGCACCTGCACGCGGAGGCAGCGGACCAGGCGACGCGCAGCCGTTAGCCGAGGAGACTGATGGCGATGGCCGGCTGGACGTTGGCCTGCGCGAGCACCGAGACACCGGCCTGCTGCAACACCTGGTTCCGGGTCAAGGCCGCCGTCTCGGAAGCGACGTCGACGTCCCGGATCCGCGATTCCGCGGCCGACAGGTTCTCGACGGCGATCCCGAGCGATCGGATCGTCGATTCCAGCCGGTTCTGGTTGGCACCGAAGGTCGAGCGCAGCGAGGCCACCGTGGTGATGGCGCTGTCGATGGTCGCGAGGGCGGACGTCGCGCCGGACGCGGTCGTCACGGACAGACCCGAGACGCCGATCCCGGCCGCCGTGGCGTCGGTCGCACTCACCGTGATCGTGTCCGACGAACCCCCGTCGGCACCGATCTGGAAGGTGATGCCACCCCCGCCGCTCGTGAGCAGCGACAGACCGTTGAAGTTCGTGGTCTGCGCGATCCGGTCGATCTCGGAGATGATGTCCTGGAACTCGGTGTCGATCGACGAGCGCTCGCTCGAGGTGAGCGTCCCGTTCGCCGACTGCACCGCCAGCTCGCGCATCCGGATCAGCAGGGCGCTCGTCTCGTCGAGCGCGCCCTCGGCGACCTGCACGAGGGACACGCCGTCGAAGGCGTTCCGCTGCGCCTGCTGGAGGCTTCGTACCTCGGCGCGGAAGCTCTCCGAAATGGCGAGACCGGCGGCGTCGTCCGCCGCGCGGTTGATGCGGAGACCGGACGACAGGCGCTCGAACGAACGCTGCAGCCGGCTCGTGGTGTTGGCCACGTTCCGCTGGGCATTGAGAGAGGCAATATTGTTGTTGACGCGAAGTCCCATGGTCTAGTCCTCCATGAGCTGGGGGGACGCCCGACCATCCCTGGCCGGGCGCATCGCAGCTGTTGAGACCTTTTCACCTCCGCGGTGAGGGGTCGCGGGGGGGTAGTGCAAGGCGGGTGCCAGAGTGAGGCGTCGTCCGGGGTCGTCGGGACCCGATCGGGTGCGTCCGCCTTGCAGACCGAAACCTGGGACGGAAGGTGCGACACTCCTGCCGGCCACTCGCCGGCTCTTGGACGGGCAGCTTCGACCCCCATCGGAGTTCAGTTCGAGACGGGCTTTCAGCCTGAAGCGTTCAGGTTGCACGACTGGGCGGATTCCACCCTCGAATCGCGCGCCGGCCCGACGCGGGGAATCGTCCGTCGGGCCGCAGGGTGTCGGGGGCGGCGGCAGCGAGGCAGCCCGCTCCACCTCGTCGGCATCCCCACAAGGGCTGGGTTAGCATGCGGCCATGTCGGAACCGCTCGCGCGCTTCACCCTCGAAGGACCCGTTGCCCGCATCGAGATGGACGACGGCAAGGCCAACGCGCTGTCCCACGCGATGCTCGACACGCTCTGGAAGGCGCTCGACCAGGCCGAGCAGCACGAGGCGGGCGCCCTCCTGGTGGTGGGACGTCCCGGCCGATTCTCGGCCGGCTTCGATCTCTCGGTGATGCGCTCTGGAATCGACGCGGCGATGGAGCTGGTCGGCCGCGGCGTCGAGCTCCTGGTCCGGCTCTACGAGTTCCCGATGCCAGTGGTCGCCGCCTGCTCGGGCCACGCGCTCGCGGCCGGCGCCCTGCTGCTCCTCGCCGCAGACGAACGCATCGGGGTGCGCGGCGACTTCAAGATCGGCCTGAACGAGGCGGCCATCCGAATGTTG
>CAYYUT010000593.1:0-2335 GCA_964474935.1 uncultured Spirochaetales bacterium | reverse complement strand
CCTGGGCATCGACCCCAAGCAGGCCGACCAGATGCTCCGCGGCTCGGTCTCGCTGCCCCACGGCGTGGGCGGCGAGGCCAAGCGCGTGATTGCGTTCGTCTCCGACGACAAAGTCGAGGACGCCAAGGCCGCCGGTTTCGAGGCCCCCGCGGCCTGGCCTGAGGAATTGAAACAGCAATGGAAGGTTACGGTCGGGGAAGGAGTCTCCTCACCCGCGCTGGTGGAGGGGAAGCTGTACGTGCTGGCCCGGCAGGAGGGAAGCGAGATCATCCGCTGCCTCGATGCCGCCACCGGGAAGGCGGTCTGGCAGGACAAGTACGGAGCGGCCGAGGTGCAGACTCGGGTTCACGGCTCGACAGCCACGTGGTTCGATGTGCTGGAGCGCTCCATCGCGCAGGGACGCCTCCCCACCCAGGCAGAAGAGAAGGCGGGCACCGCTGTCTGCGTCATCGGCGCGACGATTCAGCGTGCTCTGTTCGGAGGCGAGAATCCCCTCGGGGCACAGATTCGCGTCGACAGCGTGAGCTGTCAGGTCATCGGCACCATCGGGGCCAAGGGGGCCAACACGATGGGTATGGACCAGGACGACATGGTCGTCGCCCCCCTGGCCACCGTGCAACGCCGGTTGTTGGGGCGCAACGACGTGACGTCCCTCTTCGTCTCGGCCGACCACGCCGACCACATCGATGCGGCCAAGGTGGACATCATCCGGCTCATGCGACAGCGCCGGCGCCTGGGACCGAACCGCAGCGACAACTTCTCGATCACCGATACCCGCGAGATGGCGAGCATGGTGACGGGAATCACGTCGCTCCTGACCGCGTTCCTGGGTGCCGTGGCCGGCGTGAGCCTCATCGTGGGCGGCATTGGGATCATGAACATCATGCTGGTGAGTGTGACCGAGCGGACACGCGAGATTGGCATTCGCATGGCGGTCGGGGCGCTCGAACGCGATGTGCTCACGCAGTTCCTTGTCGAGGCGGCACTGATCTCCACCTTGGGTGGGACTCTCGGTGTGATTCTCGGTCTCGTCGGCGCCTTCATCGGCGCGAAGGCCCTTGGCGTCGGGTTCGTTCTGAACCTTCCCGTGACCCTCGGCGCCGTGTTGTTCTCAGCGCTGGTGGGCCTCGGGTTCGGGTTCTACCCCGCTCGTCGCGCCGCCAGGATGGAGCCGATCGACGCCCTCCGTCACACCTGACGGGACCATCGTCTGCGATCTAGAACGGATCAGCGTGCGTCCAGCGCCGCCTCGACAAAGGATGCCGAAGCAGGACACCGGACGTCGCCTATCAGAGGCTTGTCGAACGAGGATGTAGAGCTCGTCCGGGCGGGAGCCACCCATGAGGCTGCCGAGATGCAGAGCGAGATGGTGCACACCCTGCTCGAGGAGCTGGCGCGCTACGACGCTGCGCGACAACGTGGACGAGCGAATAGCAAGGTACAACGACAAGTACTACCCGGCGGGGACACGCAGCACGCCGACCGATCACCTGGTGAACTTCGGGCTGTACACGCAAGACGTGGCCGACTTCAGCGGCGTCGCACGCTGGTCGGCTGGCGCGGCGAGCCGCCTGCGCCGACGCTGCCGGTAACAGAGCGGTAACGGCACCCGTCAAATCCAGGCTTCTGCTGTCCGCTCCAGTCCACTCGGACCACCGGCCCATGTAACGCAGACCATGTTCGAACCACGACAATTTGGACACGCGGTTCGGCACACCCTCTTCCGCTTCAACGTGTAGTTGTGGGTTGTAAGCCGATTTTCGAGCTTGCGAATGCTGCGATCCCTCGGTGCTGGAGGGGCTCCTCGAGCGGTTCGGCGAGTACCGCTGGACCGTGCTCACCGAGGCCGGCGAAGCCCTGCTCGCCCTCGCCTCCCGACATGGCCAGCTGGCTCGGGCCGCGGCAACCCTGGCCGAGACGGAAGGGTTCTGGAAGGACACCATGCGGCTCGTCCGCGCCGAGGCCCTCCGTCCCTACGGCCTCCCCAACGATGGGGTGGCCGGCCGCTGTGTTCGGCGACGAGCTGATGGCGTCGCCGCCCGTCACGGGTCTGCGCCCCCTCTCCATGCTCACCGGGGCGGTGCTTGCGGACGTCGGATGGACGGTCACCGACGACCCGACGGCCTACGACGCCTACGCCACCTGATTCTCTTCGGCCTACAAGGGTGATGAGGGCGGGGCTCACTTTAACTTCAGCCTCTCGGGCTCGGCGGGTGCGAGCTACCGCCCGCACGGCCTTCTCACCCTACCCCAGGCTCCCGACGAGGCCGCAGCTTACCCACAGGCTCGCAGCCTCAGGCAGCTTCGGACTCCCGACGGGAGCGAAGGGGAAGGG
>CAYYUT010000592.1:0-2341 GCA_964474935.1 uncultured Spirochaetales bacterium | reverse complement strand
TCGAGGAGCGGGGGCGGGAGCAGGGCGCCTCCCTCAGGGTGGGCCTGGCGCGCGCCCTGTATCGGGCGCGCCTCGTGACCCAGACCCGCGACTTCTCCGGGATCCACTCCTATCTGGTGGACCGGGGTCTCGCCGTGTGGGCCGACCCGGGGCGCTACCCGACCTTCGGGAACCCCGGCGCGGCGCAGGCTCCGGACGACGTCGGCCGGGTGGCGGACCGTATCCGCGAGCTCGTGCACGCGGCGTGGAGGCGCGCGTCGTGAGGCCTCGCATCGTCTCGTTCGTCGCCGCAGCGTGCCTGTGCCTGACGACGGCCGGCTCGCTCTCGGCACGCGATGCGGGCCCGCGCGAGCCGACGGCCTGGCTGGCCGATGCCCTCCGCCGTCCTGCGTCCGAGACGCGCAATCCCGGATGGGAGCGGCTGCGCTATCGATCTCTCGGGCTGGCCGGGCGTCTCGAGGCCGAGGTGGATCTCAGCACGGGCGCAGCGGGCCCGGGCGACGAGTGGCAGGCCCGCCTCCGGATGGACTTCGACGGTCTCCTGTCGCCGCCGAGCTCGTCCGAGGCGCGTGTCTGGTTCGACCCCGAAGACGCCTCGGTGCGCTGGTTCGATCTTCGCTCGCTCGGTGAGCGTCCCGACCGGAAGATCTACCGATTCGGCGAGCGTGGAGCCGAGCGGCTGCGGGCGGAGCCGCAGTCGGGTGACGACCCCGCGAGCCCCGACAGCTGGGAGCGCATCCGCCGTTCCTTCCACGCCTACGAAGGGGCGCTCGGCCGGTGCGCGGTGGTCTCGCAGCCCGTGGCCCTGGTGGCATTGCTTCCGGCCGTGGATCTCGCGAAGCTCGACCCCGATCCGGCGCCCTGCATCTTCTCGGGGAAGACCCTATATCGGCTCCGGGTGGAGCGGGCCGGCCGCGAAAGGGTGGAGGTCGACTACCGGATCGAGGGGCGTGACGGACCGCGGGCGCGGGTGGGACCGGTCGAGGCGCGCCGGCTCTCGGTGGTGGCCAAGCCCGTGGCCGGCAAGCTCGAGGGCGAAGAGGCCATGACGGTGGATCTCTGGATCGATGATCGCACCGGAATTCCCCTGGTGGTTCGTACCGGTCGCGGCCTGGCGCGGATCGATGCGCGGCTCGTCGAGGTCGTCGCGGCGCCGGCCGACCCGCGGGGTTGAAGGAGTCGAAGCGGACATGTCGCTCTGGCAGAGTGCCTCCAAGAAGATCACGCGCTTCGCCGTACTCCAGCCGCTCTTCTTCCTTCCCGAAGAACGGCGGGTCGCGGTCGAGCGCTGGCTGCGCGGGCGGGAGCAGTTCCAGAAGCTTCGCCAGGCCGACGCGGTGGTGGTGTCGTTCGGCAAGAGCGGCCGGACCAGGCTGCGCGTGATGATCTCGCGCTTCTATCAGGTGCGGCACGGTCTGCCGGAACGCGCACTCATGGGCTTCGACAATCTGCACCGGAAGGATCCGGCGATCCCCCGCATCTTCTTCACCCATGACAACTATCTGAAGGACTACAGCCCGGCCGGCGACACCAAGCGCGACTACCGCGGGAAGAAGGTGGTGCTGCTGGCGCGCCATCCAGCCGACGTGGCCGTGTCGCAGTACTACCAGTGGCGCTTCCGGATGAAGAAGGGCAAGAAGGTCCTGAACGACTATCCCGTCCACGGCGAGGATCTCAGTGCCTACGAGTTCGTCACCCAACGGCGTGCAGGCCTCGACAAGGTCGTCGAGTTCCTGAACGGCTGGGCCGAAGAGGTCGCCGGCAACCCCGACCTCCTGCTCGTGCGCTACGAAGAGCTGCGCGCCGATCCCGCGGCGTCGCTCGCACGCGTGCTCGACTTCGTCGGCACACCCGGCACCGACGACGAGGTGAAGCAGGCCGTCGAGTACGCCTCGTTCGAGAACATGCGCCAGCTCGAGCAGCAACGGAAGTTCTGGCTCAGTGGGGGCCGCATGGTGCCGAAGGATCGGAAGAACCCGCAGTCGTTCAAGGTGCGCCGAGGCAAGGTGGGCGGGTTCCGCGAGGATTTCGACGAGAAGCAGATCGAGCAGATCGAGGGCATCGTGCGCGAGCGCCTGGCGCCCGTCTACGGCTACGGCCGGACCCCGGGCGAAGCGGGCCCGGAGGAGGGGGGAGCATGAAGCCCACCGTCTTCATCCAGTCGAATGCGCGTCAGCGGCTCGGCGCCATCGTCGGCCAGCACGCGCTGCGCCGAAATTCGCGAGATCCCGAGGCCTTCGAGGTCACGATCCTGCGCCAGGAGGACCACGAGTTCTTTCGCAAGCGCGAGGGACAGCCCTTCCTGCGTGACGGCATCCGGCGGATCTGGGAGAACGACGAC
>CAYYUT010000591.1:0-2353 GCA_964474935.1 uncultured Spirochaetales bacterium | reverse complement strand
AGCTGGTGGCGGCGCTCCCCGAGGCCCCGGCCGCCGAGCCCGATCTCCGCGGGGAAGGCCTCGTCCGCGTGGCGATCGTGGGGCGGCCGAACGTGGGGAAGAGCTCGCTCACCAACGCGCTCCTCGGCCAGGAGCGGGTGGTGGTGTCCGACGCCCCGGGGACCACCCGCGACGCCATCGACTCGCGGCTCGAGACCGAGGACGGTCCCGTCGTGCTGATCGACACGGCGGGAATCCGGCGACCGGGACGCCGGACCGCGCTCGCCGAGCGGGCGTCGGCGCTCATGTCGATCCGGGCCGTCGAGCGCGCGGACGTGGCGGTGCTGGTGATCGACGCCGCCGAGGGCTTCACCGACCAGGACGCACGGGTGGCAGGGCTGGTGCGCCAGCGGGGCCGCGGCGTGATCGTCGCCGCCAACAAATGGGATCGGATGGCGACCCGCGACGCCGCCGATCGGGAGCGGACCCGCGCGGAGATCGAGCGGAGGCTGCGTTTCATGCCCGACGCACCGGTGCGCCGGATCTCGGCCCGCACCGGGCGCGGAGTGAACAGGCTCCTGCCCCTGGCTCGGGAGATCCTCGTGGCGTCGAGGCGTCGGATTCCGACGGCGGAGCTCAACCGCTGGCTCGAGGAGACCGTCGCCCGGCACGAACCCGCGATGGCGCAGCGGGGCGCCCGCAAGCGCCCGGTCCGGTTCCTCTACGCCACGCAGACCGGTGTCCAGCCCCCGACCTTCGTGCTCTTCTGCAGCGCACCCGCAGACCTGCAGCGGTCCTACGTGAGATTTCTCGAGAATCGCCTGCGCGAGCGCTTCGACCTGGCCGGTACGCCGGTTCGTTTCTTCATTCGACATCGCCGCGACGAGGGGCCCGGATCCCACCCTGCGAGCTGATACACTCGGCCGCGTCGAGCGGCCCCGTCGGGCCGCGAGAGGAGGCAACGTGGCACGTCGACACGACGACGAAACCACCCTTCACGAGATCGAGGAGTCGCTCGACGGCTTCGCGGCCTTCGTGAACGAATACCGGATCCCGATCGCGGCCGGGGCGGCTCTGATCCTCGCGCTCGCGCTCGGCTGGGACCGCTACGACGCGTGGTCCGAGAGCCGAATCGACGAGGCCACCGCCGAGCTCGCGGAAGCGCGCTCCGAGTTCCTCGAGGCGATGGGTGCCGCCCCGGGGAGCATCGAGATCGCCGAGCCCGCGAATCCCGAGACGGCCGAGACGGCGCGCCGCCGCTTCGCGGCCCGCTTCATCGAGATCGCCGAGGCGCACCCCGAATCGTCGGCGGCCGTGCTCGCACGCCTCGACGCCGGGAGGCTCCAGGAAGAGCTCGGGGCGCCGCACCTCGCGATCGACACCTGGCGCGCCGCCCTCGAGTCGGTGCCCACCGGGTCGGCGCTCCGGGCCCTGATCCTCGAACGGATCGGGCAGGCCCACGAGGCCGGCGACCAGTGGGCCGACGCGGCCGAGGCCTACGAACAGGCCGGTCGGGTCGAGTCGAGCCCCACCCGGGCGCGCGCCCTGGCCGATGCGGCCCGCTGCCTGGTGCGTGCCGGGGATCCCGATCGGGCGGTGAGCCTCTGGGCCGAGATCGAAACGCTCGGGGTGGAGACCGAGGTGCCGATCTACACCGAGCGCCTGCTGCGCGAGCTCACCTACCGCCGCGCCCTCGATTCGTAGCCCATCGGAACGAGCCCACGGTGCCGTCGCCCGCCGCCGAGATCGAGGTCGAGGTTGCGCCGTCAGAGGATCCGGCGCCGATCGTCGAGCTCCTCGAACGCTGCCCCACGAGCTTCGCCCAGCAGACCCCGGCGTGGCGGGACGTGATCGAGGCGGTCGGCCAGGATCAGGGCGTGTTCCTGGTGGCGCGGCGGGGAGGCGAGACGCTCGGCCTGCTACCCGCCTACCGCTTCGAGGGCCCCTGCGGCGCCATCCTGACATCCTGCGCGCAGGCCGGGCCGCTCGGTGGCGTGGCCTGCACACCGGGCCAGGATCCCGATCCGATCTACGAGGCCCTGCTCGGCGCGTTCGTCGAACGCGCGCGCAAGCTCGACTGCGCGGTGGCCACCGTGATCACGAACCCCTTCTGGCCCGACCGCGAGCGCTGCGTGCGCTGGTTCGCGCCCGAGTTCGTGCTCGAGAACCAATGTCAGGCACTCGATCTCGAACGGGTGATGGACGAGGACGGCGAGCTCGTCGAATCGAGCACCAAGCTCCGCCGGAACCTGCGCATCGCGGCGAAGGGCGCGCTCCGCATCGACGAGGATCAGACCCCCGAGAACCTCGCCGGCTGGTACGCGATCCACTCGGAACGCCACACCGCGATCGGCGCCGAGCCGCTTCCCTGGCA
>CAYYUT010000590.1:0-2364 GCA_964474935.1 uncultured Spirochaetales bacterium | reverse complement strand
AAGGACGGAGCGCTCTACTTCGGGCCCTACACGTCGAGCGCATCGATGCGGGAGGCGCTCTCGAATCTGAGACGTCTCTTCCCGCTGCGATCCTGCAGCGACCCCGTCTTCCGCGACTACGCCCGGCGGGGTCGGCCCTGCATCGAATACGAGATGAAACGATGTCTGGCGCCCTGCTGCGACCGGGTCGACGCCGAGTCCTACGCCGCGCTCGTCCGCGGCACCGAGCTATTCCTGCGCGGACGTTCCGACGAGCTCCGCGCCGAGATCGAGACACGCATGCACGCTGCGGCGGAGCAGGAGCGTTTCGAAGAGGCCGCGCGGCTTCGCGACCGTCTCGCGGCCATCGACCGCACCCTCGAGCGCCAGCAGATCGTGAGCGAGCGCCCGGTCGACCGCGACGTGTTCGGGCTGGCGCGTGACGGCGGCGAGGTGGAGGTCGAGGTGCTCCACGTGCGCGGCGGCCGGGTGATCGGGGCGGCCGAGTACGGCTTCTCGGACGTGCGGATCGACGACGGCGAGGTCGTGACCTCCTTCCTCGGTCAGTTCTATGCGGGCGATGCGGAGCGCGAGGTCCCCCGCGAGATCCTGACGCCGAGCCCGCTCGTCGACGAGGGCGCTCTCGAGGCGCTGCTCGCCGATCGGGCTCCGGGACGGGTGAGCCTGCGGACCCCGATGCGGGGCCGGCTCCGGAGGCTGGTCGAGATGGCCAATGCCAATGCGGAGATCGGCCTGCGCCAGCGGCTCGACGCGCGTGAGAGCGTCGAAGCGACCCTGCGCGAGCTCGAGGAGCGGCTCGCGCTCTCGTGTCTCCCGCGACGCATCGAGTGCTACGACGTCTCGACCCTGCAGGGGAGCTTCACCGTGGCGAGCCGGGTGTGCTTCGTGGACGGCCGGCCCGTGAAAGCCGACTACCGGCGCTACCGGATCCGCGAGGCGCGCGGAGGCGACGACTACGCCAGTCTGCGCGAGGTGATCGGGCGGAGGCTCGAGCGGCGCGAGAGCGAGCCGCTCCCCGACCTCTTCATGGTCGACGGGGGCAAGGGGCAGCTGGGCGTGATGACGGCCGCGCTCCGCGACACGGGTGTCGAGGCCGAGGCCCTCGGGATCGCCAAGGAGCGGGACGAGCAGAGTGCGTCGCTCCGGGTCCGCCGCTCGGGCGGCCTCAAGGCCGAGCGGGTCTTCCGACCGGGCCGCAAGGACGCGGTGCTCCTGCCGCCGAGCTCGACGGGGCTGCTCCTGCTGCAACGGATCCGCGACGAATCGCACCGGTTCGCGATCGAGTACCAACGCTCGCTCCGCCGGAGGGTCGGCATGACCTCGATCCTCGAGGAGCTGCCCGGCATCGGTCCGGGCAAGCGGAGGGCCCTGCTGCGACATCTCGGCTCGCTCGCCGCCGTTCGCGGGGCCGAGGAGGAGACCCTCGCGGCGGTCCCCGGTGTCTCGGCCCGCGACGCCGCCGTGATCCGCCGTTTCTTCGACGCGCAGGCCGGGGCCGAAGCCGAGCCGGAGGCCCGGGCCGCCGGAGCGCCGGCGCCGCCGGACGGCGATGCGCAGGCGAGCGGCAGCTCGGCCGCGGAAGCGGTCGAGGGGGAGCCGTAGGACCTCGGAGCCGTGTCGGCGGTTCTCCACGCGTCAAGGGCCCCGTGGTTCGGGCCGATGATGCGATCGAGGAGCGCGCGCATGCGTCTTTGTCTGTTGGTCCTCGCGCTCGCCGTCGGTTTCGTCGGCGCCGTCGCGACGGCCGAGATCTACCGCTGGACCGACGAGAGCGGGACCGAGCACTTCACCACCGATCTCGGCAAGGTGCCTCCGCGCTTTCGCTCGGGCGCCATCGAGGGGGCCACCCGCCCGGCCGACGATGATCCGATCCAACGCTTCGAGTCCCAGATGCCGCCCGCCTCGGCGCGATCGCGCGTCTGGCGCACCCGGTCCGCGACGACCTCGCCCCGTCGCACCTACAAGGTGCCCGTCGAGCCCGCGGGCAACTCGATGCGCGTGCGGGTCCGCATCAACGATCGCCACTCGGCCTGGTTTCTGATCGATACGGGGGCCAGCCACGTCGTGATCCCGCGCGCGGTGGCCGACCGGATGGGGATCCAGGCCGTTCCGGGTGGGCGCACCAATGTCTACGGCACCGCCAACGGCCAGGTCGAGTCGCCGGTGATCTTCCTCGATTCGGTGTCGCTCGGCGGGGCTCGGGTCGAGAACGTCCAGGCGACGATCCTCGACACGCTCACCACGGGTCTCCTCGGGCTCTCGTACTTCAACCACTTCGAGTACCGGATCGATCCCGCCGCCGGGCTCGTGCATCTCACCCCGAACGAGCTCGAGCAGAGCGGCCGGATCCGGGGCGGCAAGAGT
>CAYYUT010000589.1:0-2380 GCA_964474935.1 uncultured Spirochaetales bacterium | reverse complement strand
CCTGAGCGACTCGTTCACTCCGGCCGCTTGCGGGACGCCGATTCCGAGCTTCCCCGGCCCCGCGGTGACGACCTCGATCGGGATCGAGTTCCAGTTCACGCTCTCGCCCGGCGACCGCGCGACGGGGTCGGGTGTGTTCGTGGTGGATCCGGTTCCGGAGCCCGGCGCGGCCCTGCTCGTCGGCTTCGGTGTGCTGGCGATCGCGACGATCCGGCGGCGCCGCTAGACCGAGCCTTGCATCGATTCGAGAGAAGCCCCGTCCGTTCGCGGACGGGGCTTCTTGCGTTCGGGGGCCCCCGCGCACCCCGGCCGTCGATTGCCGCGCGGGGCGCTGGCGAAGCCTGCTAGCGGTCGTAGATCGAGGCCACGATGCGGTCGAGGAACGCGTCGGGCGTGACTCGCCTGAGAAGGGGCACGACGCGCTGCGGAAGCTTCCCGATCGGGTGGCGGGCGGCCGGCCGCCGTGCCGCCACCAGCTTCTCCACGAGGCGCGCGAACAGCTCGGGATCGGCGCCCGCGCGCTCGTCGCGCTCCATCACGGCCACGGCGCTGCGGCATCGCTCGGCGTAGGCCGAGCCGTGGTCGAGGGCGTCGGCGAAGACCCGGCTCGCCGTGAACCCGGTCCGGAAGTCGCCTGGCTCGACCAGACAGACGGCGATCCCGAAGGGTGCGAGCTCGAGGCGGAGCGCATCGCTCAGCGACTCGAGCGCGTACTTCGAGGCCGAGTAGAAGCCCTGGAAGGGGATCGTCACGATTCCGGCGATCGAGCTCACATTGACGATCAGACCGCTCCGCGCGGCGCGCATCGAAGGGAGCACCGCGCGCAGCACCCGGTGGACGCCGAAGACGTTGGTCTCGAACAGGGCCCGCGCCTCGTCGACCGAGGTGTCCTCGACGGAGCCGGCCAGACCGACGCCCGCGTTGTTCACCACCACGTCGATGCGGCCTTCGCGCTCGAGAACGACTTCGATCGCCCGCTCGACCGAGGCCTCGTCGGTGACGTCCATGCGCAGCTGCGTCACCCGACCCGGCACGGATTCCGCGTCGGGCGCCACCCGCCGGCTCGTTCCGTAGACACGGTGACCCTGGCGCGCCAGATGCCGTGCACAGGCCTCGCCGAGACCCGCCGACGCGCCGGTCACCAGGATCACCTTCGGTGCGTCCGAGGGACGCGGGGCGGCAGCGGGCCCGGACTCGTGGGAGGAGCGCTCGCTCATCGTCGCGATCCTACAGTACCCTCGCGAGTGCGCGCCCAGCTGAGATGCGATGGCGCGGCCGCGAGCGGCCCCGCGAAGCCGCCTGGCCGGACGAGCCCGACCTGACCAGACGCATCCGCCCAGGGTCGCCGATGGGCTCGGAGGTGCGAGCGAGACCGCCGGGCCGGGCACGTCGCACCCATCGAGGGAACCGACACCGAGCCATGGAGCGCACCGTTTCGGACGTCGGCAGCCTGGCCTGGGCAGAACGCACCCAGGGCCGACTGAGCGGTGCCGAACGACGCGCGCTGCGAGCTCCCATGCTCCGCACGATGCTCGCCTTTGCGCTCGGCCGTCTGCGCCTGGCGATCGGATGGCGCGGTGGGTTCCGGAGCCGGGCGATCGACCTCGAGCAGCTCGTGGTGCCCGACTCGAAGCTCGCGCGGGCGGCCGAAAAGGAGTGCGAGACGCGTCTGTCGCCGCCCCTGATCGGCCATTCCCACCGCAGCTTCGCCTTCGCCTGGGCGCTGGCCGGGCTCGACGGGGTGCGGATCGACCTCGAGGAGCTCTACGTCGGCGCCCTGCTCCACGACATCGCGCTCGAGTCTCCCAGCCGCGAGGCGTGCTTCGCCGTCGCCGGGGGGCGCCGCGCGCGCTCACTGGCGGCCCGGGTGGGCGCCGAGGCCGCGCGTGCGGAGCGTCTCGCGGAGGCCATCACCGCCCACATCACGCCGGGCGTCGACCCGGCCCGACACCCCCTTGCGAGCCGGATCACCGTCGGGGCGCTGGTCGATCTGACGGGCTCCCGGCTCTGGCACCTCGACCCACTCTTCGTGGCCCAGGTGGTGGAGCGCCACCCCCGCGATGCGTTCGGGGAGACGCTGGCCCGCGCCTGGCGACACGAAGCCCGCACCTTTCCGGAGGGTCGCGCCGCCGCCATCGAACGCTTCTCGCGCTTCAGCTTCTTCGTGCGCCACGCGCCCTTCGGTGGCGCAGGCGGCGACGGTGACGCAGCGCGCTGAGCCACGACGGTGGCGCCTTGCGCGGGCCGCGGAGATCGCTCAGGCGAGCTCGTCGATGGCTACGGGACGGCCTCGACGGCCGCGCGCGCGGCCCCCCCCCCCCACACGCCCGCGCGCCGCCCGGCGCGCCGCGCGACGGGCGCGGGGCGGCCCCCCCGGGGG
>CAYYUT010000588.1:0-2380 GCA_964474935.1 uncultured Spirochaetales bacterium | reverse complement strand
AGAAGGCGACGCGCCCGCCTTCCGCCTGATCCCAGTCGAAGTTCTCGTTCGGGGCGTGGTAGCCGTGCTCCGGAAGCGAGAGGCCCAGGAGGGTGACCGGGGCGCCGAGGGCCTCTGCCATGGTCGGGATGGCGCCGATGCTTCCCCCCTCGCGGACGAAGGCGGGCCGCTTGCCGAAGGCCGAGTGCAGCGCGTCGCCGGCCGCGGTCGCGAGCCAGCCGTGCCGGTCGGCGAGAAAGGGCGCCAGGCTCGGATGCGCCTCGAACACCACGTCGGGGCTCAGGCGCCGGACGTGGCGCCGTACCGCCTCGAGGGCCTCGTCGGGCTCCTGACCCGGGACGAGGCGCATGCTCGCTCGGGCCTCGGCCCAGGAGGGAACGGACGTCTTGATCCCCTCGCCGGTGTCGAACCCCCCGATCACCGCGTGCACCTCGAAGGTGGGCTGGAGGAAGAGTCGCTTCATCGCGTCCTCGGCCCGTCGGGTGCGGACGCTCCGGAGACCGTGCATCCGCTGGAAGCGCGCCACCGAGAAACCGGCCCGACGGAAGTCCGCCAGCTCGCCGCGTCGGGGTCGCGCGGGCCGGGGGAAGCCCGGGACGCGCAGGCGCCCGGTGCGCGCGTCGTGACAGCGGGCGAGCACGTCGCAGATCTCGGCGAGCGGATTGCGCGCGACACCCCCCGTGAGGCCCGAGTGGCGTTCCTCGCGTGCGGTCTCGAGGCGGAGCGTGAAGAGCGCTGCGCCTCGCAGGCCGGTGGATACGGCCGGCCGGTCGCGCGCGAGCCACACGGTGTCCGAGACGACGATCCCGGCGGTGTCGAGCGTGCCGCGGCGCGCCTCGAGGGCCCCCGCGAAGTGGGGGCTCCCGATTTCCTCTTCCATCTCCCAGATGAAACGGATGCGGAGGGGCAGGCCGGACTGGGCCACGTGCCGGGCCGCGAGGAATGCGGTGAGCGCCGGGCCCTTGTCGTCGGTGGTCCCTCGCCCGCGATAGGTCTTCCCTTCGATCTGCATCTCGAAGGGATCGCCCTGCCGCCAGGAGGGCTCGCGGGCCGGCTGCACGTCGAGATGGTTGTAGACCGTGAGCACCGGGTCGTCGGAGCGGCCTCCGAGCTCGCCGATCACCACCGGGCGCCCCGGGGTGGTCTGGATCTCGGCGCGCCCTCCGCCGGCGGCGAAGAGACGACACACCGACCTGGCGAGCGCACGGAACTGGGCGTCGTTTCCGGTCTCGGCGCTCACCGTCCGGCAGCCCACCCACTCGGCGAGCCGCGCTTCGAACTCGGCGCGCAGCCTGCGGGCCTGTCGGCGCGAGAGGATGGGCTTCAAGCGCCTCGCCCGCGGTCGTCCGCGACGACGAGCATCACCACGAAGGTGCCCCAGGGCTCGTCCTCGCGGCGGCGCACCGACACCGAGGCGGCGACGCTCACCTGGCTGCGGGCGAGCAGCTCCTCCGGCACCCGGAAGTCGTCGAGGTCGCGGGTCTCGATGATCCAGCCCCGCGCCGAACGATTCAGTCGATTGACGCTGCTCTGGAGCAGCTCGCCGAAGACGTCGTCGGGATCGTCGCCTCGTCCGACCCGGCTCGCGGCCCAGTCGGAGTAGGTGCGAAGGCTGGGGAGCCGCCGCACGCGCCCCACGCCGCGCGCGCGGCGCGCCCGGTCGATCGTCGCCAGCGCGCGTCGCTTGAGCGTCGCATGGTCGTCCTGGTCGAAGAGCTGGTACGTGGCGAAGAGCGCCGCCATGAACAGGCCCTCCTCGTCGTCGTAGACGACGCCGCCCACCGCGATGCGCTTCATGTCCGGTCCGAGCAGCGCCTCGCGTGGGAAGGGATACTCGAGGGCGATGGAGACGAGTGCGGCCAGGTCGTGCGACTGGGCGATCCAGGCCGAAGCGATCTCGCCGCGTTGCACCGTGCCCTCCACGTTCCACCCGGCCATCATGCCGAGGACCACGAGATCGCCGATCTCCTCCGGGCTGTCGCCGAGCTGGCTCGCGAAGTAGTGGGGAGCGAGCTCTGAGGCGATCTCGGTCTGATCCTCCGCGAGCTCGAGGGCGTCGAGTCCGGCGTCGCGACGCACCCGGTTCACGAGGTCGACCAGACTGCCGGCGACGTCGTCGGGGTCCATCGAGATCCCGGAGGTCACGTAGCGCGGCATCCTGAACTCCTGCCAGCGGCCCCCGCCCGGGCGCACCAGGAGCGTCGCACCCATCTGGGCGAGGACGCGTCCCGGCTGTCCCACGCTGAGCTGGATCCAGGCCTTGCTGTCGGTGGGATCGATCGGGCATTCGAAACGGACGCGGGGAAGGCGCCCCGTCTCGTCCGCCAGCCAGTCGGAGAATCCGTCGCGACCCCGGGTCGCCGTGGACCCGACGCCGTCG
>CAYYUT010000587.1:0-2385 GCA_964474935.1 uncultured Spirochaetales bacterium | reverse complement strand
GATCCCCAGCTTGGCCATGGTCTTGAGCAGGCCCTTGTCGCAAGCCTTGAGGTAGTTCTTCAGGGCCTGGGCGTGGTCGATCTCGGGCGACACGTAGGTATGATCGTCCACCAGCTCGCGAATCGTCTCGAGTGCGAGATAGGGGTTGATCGCGCCGGCACCGAAGCCGACGAGCAGCGCGAACTGGGCCACGTCGCGCGCCTCGCCCGTCTCGCACACGATGCCGGCCTGGGTGCGCAGTCCGGTACGCACCAGATGGTGGTGGACCGCGCCCGTGGCGAGGAGCATCGGAATCGGGCCCGTGTCGGGCGTCACCCCCCGATCCGAGAGGATCAGGATGTTGGCGCCCGCGCGCACCGCCGCCTCGGCTTCCCGGCAGATCCGATCGAGCCCGGCCCGGAGTCCGTCGCCCTGCTCACTCACCTTGAACAGACAGGCCAGCGTCCGGGTCTCGAATCCCGGGGCGTCGATGCCCCGGATCTTCTCGAGCTCCTCGTTCGTCAGGATCGGGCGGTCGCACCGGAGCATGCGCGCGTGTTCGGGCGTCTCCTCGAGCAGGTTCCTCTCGGCCCCGAGCGTCGAGTAGAGGGACATCACGGTGCCCTCGTTGATCGAGTCCATGGCCGGATTCGTCACCTGCGCGAAGAGCTGCTTGAAGTAGCGGTAGAGGAGCTGGGGACGGTCGGAGAGGCAGGCGAGGGCGGCGTCCTCACCCATCGAGCCGATGGCCCACTTGGCGTTCTCGATCATCGGGGCGATCAGCACCTTGAGGTCCTCGGACGTGTAGCCGAACACCTGCTGGAGCTGAAAGCGGTGCTCCGGGTTCTCGAGACCCTGCGGGACGTCCACGGCGGGGAGGTCCGAGAGCTTCACACGCTGCGTCTCGACCCATTCCCGATACGGCCGACGTCGCAGGAAATCGGACTTGATCTCGTCGTCCCCGATGATCCGCCCGGCCTCGAGATCGACGAGGAAGATCTAGCCCGGGTGGATCCGCTCCTAGACGAGCACGTCCTCGGGCGCGATGTCGACCACGCCGACCTCGGAGGCCATCACCACGAAGCCGTCCTTGGTGACCACGTAGCGCGAGGGACGCAGCCCGTTGCGGTCGAGCACGGCGCCGATGCAGCGACCATCGGTGAAGGCGATCGAGGCCGGACCGTCCCAGGGCTCGAGCAGGAACGAGTGGTACTCGTAGAAGGCCCGCAGCTCGGGATCCATCTCGGCATGGTTCTCCCACGCCTCGGGAATCATCATCAGGATGGCCTCGGGCAGCTCGCGGCCCGACAGACAGAGGAACTCGAGCATGTTGTCGAACTGGGCCGAGTCGCTCGCATCGGCACGCATCACCGGGTAGAGCTTCGCCAGGTCGTCGCCGAAGAGATCCGAGCGGAGGGTACCCTCGCGCGCGGTCATGTAGGCCCGATTGCCGCGCACCGTATTGATCTCGCCGTTGTGACCGAGGTAGCGGAAGGGCTGCGCCAGATCCCAGGCACCGAGCGTGTTGGTGCTGTAGCGCGAATGGACCAGGGCGAGAGCCGAGTCCATCGCGGGGTCGGCCAGATCGAGATAGAAGTGCTCGATCTGGCTCGGCATGAGCAGCCCGGTCAGGACGAAGGTACGGCTCGAGAGGCTGGGGACGTAGGCGAAGCCCGGAAGCTCGAGCGCGGCCTTCTCGAACCGGCGGCGGATGACGTAGAGCTTGCGTTCGAAAGCGTTCTGGTCGATTCCGTCGCCCGACGCCACGAAGACCTGTCGGATCGAGGGCATGCACTCGCGGGCCACGCGTCCGATCGCGCCGGGGTCGACGGGGACGTCGCGCCAGCCGAGAACCCGCTGTCCCTCGGCCTCCACGATCTCCTCGAATCGGGCCGCCTGGGTGGCGCGCTCCTCCGGATCGGTCGACAGGAAGACCATGCCCGAGGCGTAGGCGCCCGCGGCCGGCAGCTCGAACCCGAGCTTGCGGGCCTCCTGGCGCAGGAAGGCGTCCGGCAGCTGGATGAGCACACCGGCCCCGTCACCCGTCTCGGGATCGCAGCCACAGGCACCGCGATGCTCGAGGTTCACCAGTACCTGGACGCCCTTGTGGATGAGGTCGTGCGAGCGTTCGCCATGCACGTTCGCCACGAACCCGACCCCGCAGGCGTCGTGCTCGTGAGCCGGGTCGTACAGGCCCTGCTTCACGGGAAGACCGTTCCTTCCTCGCATCGGATTCCTCCTCATCCCATCTCTGCCGTGCGGCGTGCGGTGCGTCGGCCTCGCCGGTGTCCGTCGGGCGAGATGGCATCGGCGTCGATGGACAGCCGGAGCGTCTCGCGTTGGGTGGACAGTGCCACCATGGTCTCGGTGCGGGTCACCCCCTCGGCGGATCGAACCTGGTCGATC
>CAYYUT010000586.1:0-2386 GCA_964474935.1 uncultured Spirochaetales bacterium | reverse complement strand
CAAGGACGAGGCCTACAACGACCACCGCTGGACGGGCCTGAACGGACGGCGGGCGCCCGACCCGCGGCGCGCCGCCTTCGTGCTCTCGGAGCTCGGGGCCGACGTCATCGCGCTCCAGGAGGTGCTTCGACCGGCCGGCGACGAGGAGATCCTCGAGCGGATCGCCGACGAGCTCGGGCTGCACGTGGCCTTCGCCACCACCCGCATGCACCGCCGCGGGGCGCTCGGGAACGCGATCCTCTCGCGCTGGCCCCTCCAGACCGCGTCGACCCTTGACATCTCGCACTCGCGCATCGAGCGGCGCTCGGCCCTCGCCGCGCGTTTCGCGAGCGACGAGGTCTCGTTCGCCGTGATCGCGACACACCTCTCGCTGGTCGACCGAACCCGACACCGCCAGGTCCAGGCCCTGCTCGGTCATCCGGAGCTCTCGAGCGGACCGGCGGTCCTGCTCGGCGACATGAACGCCTGGCGCAACTGCCGGGCCTCGCGCGCGCTCGACGAAGAGCTGACGGCGCACCACAACCTCGACTGGCCCGCCTCGTTCCCGGCCGCGCGTCCGGTCCTCTCCCTCGATCGGGTCTACGCACGCGGCGCGCGGGTCACCCGAATCGAGTCGCACGAGAGCGAGATCGCGCGCCTGGCGTCCGACCATCTGCCGGTGGTCGCCCATATCGATCTGGTCGACCGCAGGGATCGGGTCGACCGCAGCGACCGGCTCGACGGCAGGGATATCGTCGACCGCAGCGACCGGCCCGACCGCAGCGACCGGCTCGACCGCAGCGACCGGCTCGACGGCAGCGATCGGTTCGACGCGGCCACCGGCGCGGACGCCGATTCCGAGCCCTCGCCGAGGCGAGCGCGCTAGATCCGGATCTCCTTCCAGACGCCCCGCTCGAAGCGCCGCAGCATCGCTGCCGCCAGGACCGCGACGTAGAACGACACGCCGATCCAGGCGCCGACGGCGCCGCCCTCGAACCAGACCGCACCCACCCAGGCGGCCGGGAGCGAGAAGCCCCAGGCCAGCAGGGACTGGACCACGAAGGGCCAGCGTGTGTCGCCCCCGCCGCGCAGCGAGCCGGCGCTGATGATCTGGAGCGCGTCGAAGATCTGGAACACGGCGCCCACGAGGAGCAGCTGGCGACCGATCCGGATCACCTCGGGGTCGGTGCTGAACAGGCGGATCAGGAGCGTTGGTCCGGTCGCCAGGAGCGTGGCCACCAGCGCGCAGAGAACGAGCCCGAGCAGCACCGCCGACCGGTGGCTGCGTGCGGCGGCCACGAGGTCGCCCGCGCCAACGTAGCGTCCGACCAGGGTCGCCGAGGCCACCGAGATCCCGATCGCCTGCATGAACGAGAGCGAGAGCATCGCGATCATGGCCTGGCTGGCCGCCATCGGGGCGTCGCCCATCCGCGCCACGACGCCCGAGAAGATCGCGAAGGCGCCCATCTCGATGCACCACTGGCCCCCGATCGGCAGGCTGGTGCGAAGGAAGCGGAGGATCAGCCCGCGGTCGGGCGCGAGCGGGCGCTGGCCACCGAACGCGAGCGGGTGGGCGAGGAAGAACCCGAGCAGGGCGAGCCCTGCCGCGCTCTCGGCCAGCGCCGTCGCGACACCCGCTCCCTTCACGCCCCAGGCCGGAAGACCGAAGTGCCCGAAGATCAGGGCGTAGTCGAGCGCCACGTTCAGGACCGTCGCACCGACGGCCACCCACATCGGGGTCTTGGTGTCGCCGAGCCCCCGGAAGTAGGAGGACAACACCATCTGGACGGCCATTCCCACGCAGCCGAACGCGCGCCACTGCACGTAGACGGACGCGTGACGGCTGAGCTCGGCCGACGGGCTCACCCATGACACCATCGTCGGGTAGGCGAGCGCGAACATCCCGATGCCGATGGCGGTGATCGGTACGAGGGCCCAGAGCCCCTGCCAGGCCCAACGCCCGCACTCCTGGGGCCGGCCCGCGCCGTCGGCCTGGGCCACGAAGGTCTGGACGCCGGTCGCGGTTCCGATGAAGAGGGTGAGCGCCGTCCACAGCCAGATGCCGCCGAAGCCCACACCACCGAGCTCGGCAGCGCCGAGTCGGCCCACCATCGCCGAGTCGGCCACCTGCATCGCCGACGACGAGAGGTGCGACAGCACCACCGGGTAGGCCAGGATCGCCACCTCGCGGATGCCGCCGCGGTCCGAGGTCGCCGCGGGGGTGGGGGAGGCCGAAGCCTGAATCGTCATCGTCTCGCTCCAAACAGCCACGGTGTCTGCGTCGCGGGGACGCCGACCCGTGTGCCCAACAGCCACGGTGTCTGCGTCGCGGGGACGCCGACCCGTGTGCCCAACAGCCACGGTGTCTGCGTCGCGGGGACGCCGACCCGTGTGCCCAACAGCCACG
>CAYYUT010000585.1:0-2390 GCA_964474935.1 uncultured Spirochaetales bacterium | reverse complement strand
GCTGGATCTGACGGCTCCCCGCTATCCTCACGGCTCCTCGAGCAGGAGTCCCCGAACGAGGCGGTCCGGTGAGCCCCAAGTCGTCCATCTGGCGCGTCATCGCTCGTGCGACGCCTCGGACCGTGCGGAACTGGTTCGGGGAAGCCGGTGACCGCTTCCGCAACAAACTGAAGGACGTTGCCGAACGGAGCCAGGAGTCCGCGCAGGAGTACGAGCTCCATGAACGCGCGGCCGAACTTGCGGACGCGAGCATCAAAGGCGCGAGGGGTCGGCTTGCGCAGCCTGGCTACGACGCCGACCTCGCGGCGCAGCAGTCTGAAACCGAGAAAGCGAACAGAGTTCACATCGAGCAGCTCCGGGCCGCGGAGGTTCGGAAGGCGAAGGCTGAGGCTGACGAGGCAGAGGCGAAGGCGCAGTCCGCGTGGGCCACAGCTCGGAAGGACCTTGCCGATGCTCAGGTCGCTGCGAACGAAGCGGCCGACGTTCTCCTCGAACGACTCGAGTCGATTGGCGTCGCGCTCGTCGTCAAGCCCGACGGCTCGATGGACGTGCTGTCCACTGCAGACCTCGGGGCACCGGCGGATGCGCTAGGGCAGCTCGCGGAACGTAGTGACGAACACGGCGACGTTATCGACGAAGAGTGAGGACCGATGGACTGGCGAATCCCTCGGCGCGGCTCCGGGCCTTCTGGTCCCGAGGGCTTCGGCTGGTCGCCGATTCGCGCGACTGGCCCGGCCCTCTCGCTTCGCAAGTTCCGCTCAGCGCGGGTGAACACGCACTTCGTGAGCGAGAGCGGAGCGCGCAACCTCTGCTTCCTTGTGCTCGGGTCAAACAGGAGTGCCGCTCGTGCCTCGGTTTCACGTGTCGGTCTCGGCAGGAACGTCCGGCGGTGGGTGGCACTCGGGTGATGTCGTATAGAACGAGTGGCGAGCTTGCTCTAGGCAGCGTCGCCCTTCGATGATGTGGGCTTCGAGAACGAACGCGCCCGGCCAGGAAGTTCCCGACCGGGCGCAGATACCAATGCTCAACGTGGTGTCGAGGTGCAGGGTCGAAGCCCCGTACCCCGTAGGCTTCTGTCAGTCCAGGGCGTTCGGGATGCTCGGGTCGAACGAGATGTTCGACCCGCGCTCCTCGATATCTTCTTCCGTGGTCGTCTTCTTCGAGCCGTCGGGACTCGTCTCCTCGACCACGCGACTACCGGTGTTCCGCGTGTACGAACTTGATTCGCAACTGAAGAGGGGCGCCGCCATCAGCAGAGCCAGGGCCTTTGTGTTCGCTCGCTTCTTCAAGGGTTGCCTCCGTGGGGCCAGGACCGACACTGTTTGGCGGTCATACGTAGAGGGCGACCCAGGCTTGTCCCGGCCGCCTCAGCCTGTCTGTCGCGCGAGGGGGGCGCACTGCAGACCTTTTCGTTTTTCTCCGATTCTTCGAGCAGCGACCGATGGTGCCGCGACATAGGGATGGAACCCACCCCATCGCCATGATGATTCACCTCGCTACGCTCGCCGTCGCTCTGTCGACGCTCACGCCCCCGCAAGACTCTGACTTCGAGACGCTCGCCCGGTCGCTTCCACATTGCGAGGTGACTTCCGAGCTCAGACCTCCCTCGCTCTATCGTGGCAGCCTCGGCGCCAACTAGAGCGACCGCGCCAAGCAGATTCGAGCGCGGAATGACGAGGAGTCTCGCCAGTACCTAGTCGCGGCGGGCTTGATGCCCGCGCTCACGAAGGGCGAAGTCGACCACCACGCGAAGGCCATGGAGAATGCGCGGGCCACCTTGCGCGGGGCAGGGGCGAAGGGAGCTCTCATTGAAGACCTCGCGACGGACGCTGTCGGAGATGCCTACAAGGCGGCCAAGGGACCGCCGTCGCCCCAGCTCGTCAGGACGATTGCGAACAGGCGCTACACGGACTGGCTCCGCAAGGACAAGCTGGGTGCGCTGGATGATGCGGTCGCGAGGTCGCTACCTGACCATCCGGACGTGAGCCCCGCGATGGTCGATGAGTGTGATGGGCGCCTGAGGGCGGCCGAAGCCGAATGGCTGGCGAACACGAATTTCACCGAGGCAGAGGACGCAATCTTGCGCGCGGCCGAGGGGCCACGAGGTCTTGTCAGAGACAAAAAACGCCCCCTCTCTGGTATCGAAAGCGAGACCGGAATCTCTCGCTATACGCTGGGAAAAGCTCAAGATGGTCTAAGTAGTAAATACATCAACGAGGTCGTTAGTAAGGTGGACGGCGACCTTGCGAGCTTGCTCAGGAGGAAGGCTTCCGACCTCAAAGGCCATGGCGGGTGGAAAGGGAAGGCGGCTGGTGCGGCAATCGCCGGGGCCGCTGCGATTCTCGCAGCAGAGCATGCGAAGGCGGCGCAGACGAGCGCGATGGCTGCGG
>CAYYUT010000584.1:0-2392 GCA_964474935.1 uncultured Spirochaetales bacterium | reverse complement strand
GCCTCGACGAAGCTCGTCCCGGTGACCGGGTCGCCCCCGATCCCGACACAGGTGGACTGGCCGATCCCGAGGCGCGAGAGCTGGTCGACGGCCTCGTAGGTCAGGGTGCCCGACCGCGACACGACTCCCACCGGCCCGGGCCGGGTGATCCGAGCCGGCATGATGCCGATCCGGCACTGCTCCGGCGTCACCACTCCCGGACAGTTCGGTCCGACCAGACGCGTCTTCGAGCCGGCCATCGCCGCCTTGGCGCGTAACATGTCGAGTGCCGGAATGCCCTCGGTGATGCAGGCGGTGAGGTCGAGCTCGGCGTCGGCCGCCTCGAGGATCGCATCGGCCGCCCCGGGCGGCGGCACGAAGATCACCGACGCGTTGGCGCCGGTCTCATGGACCGCCTCGCGCACCGTGTCGAAGACCGGAATGCCCTCGATCTGGGTACCACCCTTGCCGGGATGCACGCCGCCCACCACCTGCGTCCCGTACTCGATCGACAGACGCGCGTGGAACTGGCCCATGCGCCCGAGGCCCTGGACGAGCAGCTTGGTGTCGCGATCGCACAGGATCGACATGTCTATTGCCCCCCCGCGACCGCGGCCACGGCACGCTCGCCGGCCTCGGCGAGGGTCTCGGCCGGGGTGATGTCTAGGTCCGTGGCCTCCAGGATGGCCCGACCCTCGGCCGCGTTCGTGCCCTGGAGGCGAACGACCAGCGGCACCTGGACGCCGAGGTCCCTGGCGGCAGCGACCACGCCCTCGGCGATCAGGTCGCAGCGCACGATGCCCCCGAAGATGTTCACCAGGATGGCCTCCACCTTCTCGTCGCGCAGGATCAGCTTGAAGGCCTCGGCCACCTTCTCCTTGTTCGCGCCGCCGCCCGCGTCGAGGAAGTTCGCGGGTCGCCCGCCGCACACCGCGATCATGTCGAGCGTGGCCATGGCCAGACCCGCTCCGTTCACCATGCAGCCGATGTTCCCGTCGAGTCCCACGTAGGCGAGATCGATCTCGTTGGCCGCCCGCTCGCGCGGGTCCTCTTCATCGGGATCCCGGAGCGCCGCGATCTCGGGATGGCGATAGAGAGCGTTGTCGTCGAAGTTGAGCTTGGCGTCGAGGGCCAGCAGGGCACCCTCCTCGGTGACGACCAGGGGATTGATCTCGGCGAGCGATCCGTCCTTCTCGACGAAGAGCCGGTAGAGGCCGCCCAGGAACGCAGCGAGCTGACGCGTTCCCTCGGCCCCGAGACCCAGCCCGAAGCCGATCTGGCGCACCTGATAGTCGGCGAGGCCCACGTTCGCGTCGATGGTGGCCGTGAGAAGCTTGTCCGGCGTCTCGTCGGCCACCTTCTCGATCTCGACCCCGCCCTCGGTCGATGCGATCACCGCCAGCTTCTCGCTGGCCCGGTCGAGGACCACACCCAGATAGAGCTCGCTGGCGATCTTCGATCCGGCCTCGACGTAGACCTTGCGCACGAGCTTGCCCTCGGGACCGGTCTGGTGCGTGTGGAGGGTCATGCCGAGCATCGCGCTCGCCACCTGTTTGGCTTCGCCCGGCGACCTGGCGAGCTTCACGCCGCCACCCTTGCCACGGCCCCCGGCGTGCACCTGGGCCTTCACCACCACGACGTCGCCGCCAAGACCTCGGGCGACCTCTTCGGCCTCGGCAGGCGTCGTGGCCAGGTGTCCGTCCGGGACGGCGACGCCGTATTCCCGGAGCAGTGCCTTCGCCTGATACTCGTGGACGTTCATGGCGTCGGTCGCATCTCCCTAGAGCTGGGGCCGGATCTCGTCGACGAGCTTGCGCACGTGATCGACCGAGGCGTCGAAGAGCTTGCGCTCATCGGCCTCGAGGTCGATGGCGATCACCTTCTCGACGCCACCGGAGCCGAGCACGCAGGGAACGCCGACGTAGAGACCGTCCACCCCGAACTCGCCCTCGCAGAGACAGGCGCAGGCCAGCACGCGCTTCTTGTCCTTGAGGATCGACTCCGCCATCTCGATGGCCGAGAGGGCCGGAGACACGAAGGCCGATCCGGTCTTCAGCAGCCCCACGACCTCGCCGCCGGCGCCCTTGGTGCGCTCGACGATCGCCTCGATCCGGTCCTTGGAGATGAGCTGATCGATCGGAATCCCGGCCACCGTGCAGTAGCGCACCAGCGGGACCATGGTGTCCCCGTGGCCCCCGAGTACGAGCGCCGTCACGTCCTCGACCGAGACGCCGAGCTCCCAGGCCACGAACGCCCGGAAGCGCGCGGAGTCGAGCACCCCGGCCATGCCCACCACCCGGTTCTTCGGGAAGCCGGAGACCTCCTTGAAGGTGTAGACCATGGCGTCGAGCGGGTTCGCCACCACGATCACCATGGCTTCGGGGGCGTGCTGCTTCACGCCCTCGGCCACCTG
>CAYYUT010000583.1:0-2403 GCA_964474935.1 uncultured Spirochaetales bacterium | reverse complement strand
GTGGGGCTTCGCCGCCGGCCTGGCGTCGGGTCTGGTCTATCTGGTTCGACCGGAGGGAATCGGGGTCGCGATCGCGAGCATCGGCGCGCGGGGTCTGCTCGCTCTGGGCGGATGGCTGCGCCCGGCGCGGGCCGCCGGTCTGGCGGTGGCCGTGGCCGCCGGGGCGGCGATCGCGGCGGGCCCGTACGTCTGGCTGATCCGCGGCGACTCGGATCCGGTCCAGCTGACCCAGAAGAAGCGTCTCGAACAGGTGGCCCCCGTCGCCGAATGGAGCGATCGCCTTCGTGGCGCCTTCGAGGTCGGATCGGCGGACGGCGAGCCGGCGCCGGCGATCGGGAACGCCCGCGAGAAGTCACCGCTCCTCGAGCTCGGGGGTGAGCTCAAGTCGGTGATGCGTCCCGAGCTGATCGTCCTCCTCGTAGTGGGAGTCGTCGCGTCTCGGGGTCGACCCGGACCGCGCGCCGTCTACGCCGCGTCGGTGTTCGGGCTCTATCTCGTGGTGCTCCTCGGCCTGAGCTTCGGGGCCGGGTACGTGAGCAAGCGCCATGTGATCGGGCCGTTGATGGTACTGATCGGGTTCGTGGCCTCGGGAGTGCCGATCGTCGCGGCCTGGCTCGCACGACTCGTCGCGAGGGACGCACATCGGCAGGTCGGCCCGGCGGCGATCGGAAGCGTGCTGCTCCTCGTCGCATGCGCCGCGCTCCCCAAGGCGCTGAAGCAGCATCGCGACGAGCGCATCGCGGTACGCGAGGCGGCCGAGTGGCTCGCCGCCCAGCCCGGCGAGCGGGGCGCGGTCGGCGTCTGCAAGCGCCGCGACGCCTACTACGCCCGGGCGCGGGCGCGGACGCTGCCTTCCGACGGCACCCGCTCGATCGTCGGGCCCCTCCGCCGGGACGGGGTGCGCTACCTGCTGGTCGACGACGAGGCGCTCGAACGATTCCCCGAGCTCTCTGTCGCCGGGGCAGGGCTCCGGGTGCTCTACCGGGCCGATTCGCGCGACCGGGGCGCGCAAGTGATCGAGCTCGTCGGACCGGTCGAGCCCTTCGGGGCCGAGGAGGGCGGCTAGGTGTTGTACCGCCACAGCGAGCTGGTTCGTTCGGCGTTGCTGGCCTCCGATCTGTTGTTGATCGGAGCGGCCTGGATCGGCGCCTACTTCATCCGCTTCCATGGTCCGATCCCGATGCTCGAGGGCATCGAGGTGCCACCCTTCGAAGCGTACGCGGTGCTGCTGGTGGTGATCCTGCCGCTCTGGTTGTGGCTGTTCCGGCGCCGCGGCCTGTACGAGCCACAGCGTACGGGATCGGTCCTGAGGGAGTTGGCGGGAGTCTGGAGCGCCACCCTGATGGGCGTCCTGCTCCTCGTCGCGGCCAACTTCTTCGTGCGCGACTACCTCTACTCGCGGGCCGTGATCGTCGTGTTCGCCGCCCTGTCCGGGACCGCGGTGAGCGCGTTGCGGGCATCTGCGAGGGTCGGGCTCCAGGCGCTGCGGCGTCGGGGCTACAACCTGCGCTTCGTGGTCGTGGTGGGAGCTGGCGAGCTCGCGGAAGAGGTGATCGAGCGCCTCCACGGACATCCCGAGGTCGGCCTGCGGGTGCTCTCGGTGGTGGCGGGCGCCGACGCCCGCGTCGAGCCGAGCCTGGCCGGCGTCCCGGTGGTTCGCGGCTACGAGAATCTGAAGGCGCTGCTGGCGCGGCGACGCGTCGATCAGATCGTGGTCGCCCTTCCACGCGAAGAGACACACGAGCTCGAGAGGATCCTCGCCGATCTCGAGGACGAGCTGGTGAGCGTGCGGTTGGTGCCCGACCTGCGCCACGTGCTGACGCTCCAGAGCACCGTCGAGGACCTCGAAGGTCTGCCCATGGTCCGGATCCGCGAGACGCCCTTCATGGGCCTCGACGCGCTCCGCAAGCGCAGCTTCGACCTCGTCGTGGCGAGTCTCGGCCTGCTGCTCGTCTCGCCCCTCTTGGTGACGATCGCCGGGCTGGTCTGGCTGACGTCCGGCGGTCCGGTGCTCTATCGACAGGAGCGGATGGGTCTCGACGGACGCCTGTTCTCGATGCTCAAGTTCCGGACCATGCGCACGGACGCCGAGGAGGGGTCGGGTCCCGTATGGGCGCAGGGCGAGGACCCTCGGCGCACGCCGATCGGGGCGTGGCTCCGACGCCTGAGCCTCGACGAGCTCCCTCAGCTCTGGAACGTGGTGCGTGGCGACATGAGCCTGGTGGGACCGCGGCCGGAGCGACCGGTCTTCATCGAGCGGTTTCGCCGCGAGGTGCCCGGCTACATGCTTCGCCATCAGGTGCGCGCCGGACTGACCGGCTGGGCCCAGGTGAATGGCTGGCGCGGTGACACGTCGCTCCACGAGCGCATCGAGCACGACATCTACTACATCCAGAACTGGTC